>CAINDC010000222.1 GCA_903847275.1 uncultured Pseudomonadota bacterium | reverse complement strand
TTTTGACCAAAGATGCCTGACTTAAACTCGGGGCTGATATTTTGTTCGATTCAAATGGTGATGCCATCGCTTATCTTCATTTTTTATGCACGGCTTTCCTTTATACAGCAGAAGCGGTTTTCATAATGAGAATTGCTGGTATATTGCCGCCCTCGATTGGCTTCAAACCAAATGTTTAATTTTTCTTCGTTTAATGCTTTGAACCATCACTGTTACTGGACTTCTATTGATAAATTTTTGTAATACGTTGCTGAATGCTGTCATTTTTTAATCGGCAATTATCCTCTAAAAACACCTTGAAAGGGCTGGGTAAATCCGTCTTAAATTTATTTGGGTAAGGGATCATTCGTTTTGGGTGTTATTTATTCACCAACGCCTAACGAATGTCAAAAAATGGCTGAAATTCAATGCCAAAAAACACAGTGACAATGTTATGATTTAAAAATCAAAGAAAATAAATTAAATCATATTTAACATGGGTAACTAAATGAAATTGTCGCGTCACACACAATCTGGTTTTACATTATTAGAATTACTTGTTGTTTTGGGAATTATTGCGATGTTAGCAGGAATCGTCGGACCACAAGTGATGAAACATTTGGGCGAATCCAAAACCAAAGCCGCAAAAGTTCAAATTGAAGACTTTTCTGCGGCACTCGATATGTATAAATTGGATATGGGGAAATATCCGACCTCAGACCAAGGTTTGCAAGCGTTAATCGAAGCACCAGAAGGTTCAAAACGGTGGAATGGTCCGTATTTGAGAAAAGCCAAAACGCCAGTTGATCCGTGGCAAAATGAATACCACTATGCTTCACCAAGCACACACGGTAAATTCGATTTATTCACTTACGGTGCAGATGATAAAGAAGGCGGTGAAGGCGAAGATCAAGACATTAACAACTGGGAATAAATGCGCTCTAACGCAGGATTTACATTACTTGAGCTAATTGTAGTTTTAGCAATTGTGTCATTGGGTTATGCGGCGGTTGGCGTGAATTTTTCTGCGGGTAATGACGCGATGGAATTAAAAGCCGCCGCCCGTGATTTATCTTCTGGTTTACGCTACATTCGCTCTCAAGCGATGTTATCTCACGAAACCGTGACGCTGGATTTCAATCTTAATCACAATAGTTATTCATTAACAGGTCAAAACAAAATTTATACTATCCCCGAAAGTATTGATGTAACTATCAATACCGCAAAAGACGAATTACATGACGGTATCGCACATTTGCGATTTTTCCCTGACGGTTCATCAATTGGCGGACGAATCACGTTAGAAAAAAAATCTCACGTTCAAGAAATCAACATCAATTGGCTCACTGGTCATGTCACGCTGGCGGAATAATCAACGCGGTTTTTCGCTGCTTGAAATCTTAATTGCATTTTCAATTCTGGCGGTGTCATTAGGAATTCTGTTGAAAATTTTTTCAACAGGAATCACTACTGCTCAAGTCGCTGATAATTACACAATGGCTGCACAAATTGCCAATAATTTAATGGCTAAAACGGGCGTGGAAACGCCACTTAAAATCAGCGAAGAACTTGGCATTGAAAACAATTTTTATCATTGGCGCGTGCGTGTAAATCCACAAACGTTTGCGTCACCAGAATTAGATTTACGCGCTTTGCCTGTTGAGTTATTTAAGGTGAATGTGTTGGTTTGGTGGGGCGACGACGATAAAACCGATGACCGTGTTTTGGAATTAAATACCATGAAGTTGGCGGCAAAAAGTGAATAAAAATACGGGTTTCACGCTAATTGAAGTGTTGATTGCTATGACTATGTTGAGTTTGATGGTGGTTTTATTGTTTAGTAGCTTGACGATTGGCGCGAAAAGTTGGGAACAAGGTGAAAAAAAAATCGCAGATGTAAATGAAATCGCCGTCGTGCAACAATTTTTTAATCATCATCTCGCTCACGCAACGCCACAATGGAACGATTTTGATCCCGAAAAAGACCGTGTATTTTCATTTCAAGGTAAAAAACAGTCGCTGCAATTTGTTGCTGCATTTCCCGCCAGTGCAGAACGTGCGGGTTTGCAATTATTTAATTTAGAACTCAAAAAAAAGGACAAACAGCATTTTATCAACGTGACATTAACGCCATTTTTTCCTTTAGCCGAAGGTAACGAATGGTTTCAAGATGACGTTGAATTGGTGAAAAATGTACAACGTTTTGAATTGTCTTATTTTGGGTTGAATGACGAAACAGGCGAATTAGTTTGGCAAAACGAATGGCTAAACAAAGAGCAACAACCACGATTGGTCAAAATTTTATTAGAACTCGATGATGGTCGTTATTTACCTGAAATGATTGTCGCGCTCAATGTCGATAGTAGTTATAGCAACGTAGATTTAGAAAGCGTTCCCGTCGAAGATGTCAAGGATACGATACAATGAAACAGCGTGGAGTAGCGTTAATTTTGGTGCTTTGGGTATTGAGTATTTTGATGCTAATGGCTGGCAGTTTTACCAAAACGATGCGTCGAGAATCTGCAGATGTAATGACGATTAAAGCGAATGCCGAAGCGAATGCTCAAGCACAAGCTGGAATTGCTTTAGCACAAGCCATGATGTTGCAGGAAGACGAAACGAAACGATGGCGGATTGATGGCAGCATTTACGAAATCGAAACTGACAATGCCACCATACGAATTCGGATATTTTCTGAAACAGGAAAAATTGATATTAACAGTGCAACCTCGACGTTATTGCACCAAGTTTTATTACACGCGCCACTCGAAACACAAGCACAAATTGAGTTAGAAAATGCGATTTTAGATTGGCGCGACGATGATGAAATAACTCGTCCGTTTGGTGCAGAAAAAACCGAATATAAAGCCGAGAAATTAAATTATGCGCCACGAAATAAACCTTTTCGTTCGCTGGAAGAATTGCAAATGGTACGTGGTTTGAATGCGGATGTTTTTGCGTGGATGCAGCCACTCTTCACAGTTTATGCTGCGGGACAAACCGAAGTGGATTTGAATTTAGCAAGCCGCGATGTGTTAAATGTATTGCCTGAAATTGATACGAATTTATTGGATGCGTATTTTTTAGCACGTCAGCAAGCAATTTTGAATCATACACCAATGCCAAAACTACCCCGTATTGAAAATGCGACACAAGCCATGACGCAAGATGTCGAAAACACAACCGAAGCGGAAGTTGCTCCTGATATTTCTGTTGTTACTGTTATCGTTGAAGCGATTTTAGACAATGACGCGCAAGCTGCCATTCAAGTCGTTATGGAAAAGATAGACGGCGCAAACAATTTACCCTTCCAAATTCTAACACAACAAAAGCGTTGGTGCCGACATTGAGTGGGTATAAAACAGGTAAAAATAATTTTAAAATCAACGTGTTATAAAATTTGGTTTTAGGCTTAATTTGGCTCAAAAAATTACCGTGTTATAACTTGCTGTATTTCAAAATGAAATTGGAGCAGTATCACTACCAGTTGTTTCATGTGACTCACACGATTACCCACAATTTCACGTCGCATAAACGACTCTCGCAACTTCAATTCCGACAGCATAATGATCGCGCTACACTAATCAGGACACAAATTTTGTAGAATTGTCTTAACAAAATGAGGTGTCAGAAAATGAGAAACAAATACTCCGAAGAATATAAAACATCAGCAATCAAAATGGTGCTAGAAGCATAAGTATCTACACAAGTTTTCCGAAAAATTGTTGAGCGGTTGTTTTGAAAGAGTCTAATTCTTCGATAGTCCCTACAAACCAATGCAGGTAAGCTAATTTTATGCAAAATTGGATAGTCCCTGCAAACCAGTGCGGGTAGTAAAATCAATAAGATACGTTAAAATAAACGCCATCTCGATTTTGAAAAGTTGTTGAAAATCAAGTAACTTTAAAATCATCAATTACCAATTTTGGATAGTCCCTACAAACCAATGCAGGTAAGCTAATTTTATGCAA
>CAINDC010000221.1 GCA_903847275.1 uncultured Pseudomonadota bacterium | reverse complement strand
TTTTGACCAAAGATGCCTGACTTAAACTCGGGGCTGATATTTTGTTCGATTCAAATGGTGATGCCATCGCTTATCTTCATTTTTTATGCACGGCTTTCCTTTATACAGCAGAAGCGGTTTTCATAATGAGAATTGCTGTTTAAACGGTGTGCTTGTTGAACATGAATTGGACAACGTTCATTGGCATTTTTTTAGTCCTGTTAGCAGTAAAAATTTTACTTCTAAGAAAAAATGGTTAAACAAAGCCAAACAAGTTGAATATATTTTTGATAAAAAACAAATGGTCGCCAATATAAACGCTGCTTTTGAAAATATCCGAACACAAATAACAGCAAGAACAGGTTATAGTCCTTACGGCTTTGAGCGTGAAGATTTTGATAAGTTAATTTTAACAATTCAGACAAATCAGTAGTTATTTTGTATAAAAGGTAAATTGCTGTTCTGATTTGCTGATGCTATATTTAAAATGTCACATACGGAAGAGCAGGTGAACTAGAAATTTAGTCACTCTCTGTTAGTCCTGTGATAATTGGTTACCGCTGATTTTATTTTAAAAATGAAAGTCCTAGTGTTAGCGGTGGTTTATAACTTCGTGGTAGTGCCTTGTGGCTCGGCATCATTTTTATGATTTGCGGCAGAGGTTTTGAACACTTCTCATGATGTTAAAAAATACAGGTGCGGGATGTCGTGGCATTTGCCCTTCACTCGATTGTGATGAAAGCCTGTATTTCAGTTTTTTAAGCTACACAATTTCGGATTGCGGCTCTGCCCCTTCATTGGGATGCGGCGGATATTATGAACGCTATTGTGGAGTTGTTTTTCAATCTTACTTTTGCCTGAGACTGCGCTAGGGGGATTGTTATCAATCTGATTGGTCTGCGCCCTTTCCGAAAGTAAGGTTTGATATAACTTGATGCTGCTGCGAATTGGTCGTAGCTGAGTTATCAAGCTATATTTTTCGTATTTACTTTGGCATCAGGGATTAAGATGGTTTGATTTTCATTCGACGCGATAGTCCCGTTGCGTTCCCAAAGTAATTTTAAAATTAAGCCACTTTATCCAGTGTACCGTTAGGACATTATTCATCGGTTTTAACTGAAGAAAGGGTCACTAAGGGGTTCTGATTACCGTAATCGGATGTCGTTGTCGCGGACTTTGACTAAAGTAGCTTATCTAACGCATGAAGGTATCACGAATCCATTTGCTTTTGAATTTCGCGTACTAAACGATTTCCTTCAGCAAATAATTTTTCTAGCTCACGCATAACGGCTCTACTCCTGCCGTCTTTCATCGCATTCATTTTCGATTTTTCTTTTCCTTCTGTTGTTTTTGCGCCCGTCGATTTTTTCCACGGTTGCCATGTTTGAATCAATGCTGCTTGTTTTGCCCGTCGCTGCGCTGTCCAACCGTTCGCCATTTTGCACATCCAATAGTTCGTTTTCAGAGTTTAAAAAATTTTCAGAATTATTCACTTGCATCTGATTTGCTTGATTGAGCTGTTTAATAAAAGTTGCTCGCTGAGGATTTTTCAAATCATTCAGCGTTGATACTGTTGCTCGACTTTGATTTTGAGCTTTCAACGCGATTCGCGCATAGGCTTCTAAATGGTCTATATTGTTTGTAGTTCCGATTTTTCCCAGCATCAACATAAACATATTATGCAGCGCGTGAGTTTGCCCGACTAGCATCGTTTCTAAATCGGACAAATCCCCCGCCTTAACTTTTGTGGTACTTTTTTCTAATGCCGTTCGTAGCGCACCTATATCTGGCTTTGCGCTGCCATCTGCACCAAAATTTGATGTAACGTGCAATGCCATAATTGCATTCGCACTCAATCCTTCTATATCAGCTAAAAAACTGCCGATAATTTCGTTTTTAGTCGGTTTATTTTTTACTTCAGGCACATCATTTTCTTTGTTGACGACGCATTCTTGCTTATGCTTTTTCTTCGTGGACATTTTTTCACCTGTTTTTTTGAATTAGTCTAAAGCATCAATAATGATGCCCATAAAAAGTTGAGCAATTTTATCCGCTAACACTTCTTTAGTTTTTAACCGTTGGTCTTTGACTTTTTTTAATTCATGCCAAGCATCGCTGGCTTTTTGCTCTGCAATTTCAATCGCATTTGAACAACCTAAAACAACTTCCCCCCATGCCACAGCAAACTTTTCATCATCAAAAATTGCTTCATCAATGATTGTTTGTACCGCGTTAATGGCTTTGTTTTCATCAACGGGTGGTTGTGGCTCGCCTTGATATTTCGAGTCGCTGATGACTTCTCGCACTAACTTTGCCGTTACCTTTTCGCCTGATTGCTGCGATTTTAGCTGTACGCATTCCCATATTGCAGGGCGTTCCTTTGCTGGCACGGATGCAAGTTCACGCAATTGCCCTTCGGGTATCACTTTTTCCGCAATTGCGGAATTTCCTAAGCTCAATTGGATTTCATGCGCTTTTGCCATTGCGTATAGCTGCGTTTTTTCAAGTCCAAGTTGTTGCTTGCCAAATTCATCAAATGTTTTGTAGCCCAATTGCTTATAAGCGCGTTTTTGCCTTATCCAATAAAGGCTTGCCCTTTGTGCATTTACTGAAACATGATAAAGATTCACAACAGCCGTAATTTGTTCGCTTGTTGCCTCAACGCCATCGTCGGCATTATTTAAAACTTGCTTTGCCAATAACTGCATCGAATCTAATGCCAAGTTATTTTTCATTTCCATCGTGGTTAATTCAGTCGTCATTTTTGTCTTTTGCCTGTCTGGTCAATGCCAGAAAAAATTTCAGAAAAAGTTTAAAAATGATTTGTCACAACGTCACAGCCTAGTTGTAAGCCTTGATTTTATTGGCTTTAGACTGTGACAACGTGGTTTTCATTTCGTCACCGTTTTGTCACCGATTTTTAAATTACTTTGGCTTGTGTGACAAAGTGGTGACAAAATCAGTATCGATTTGTCACACTTAATACTTTGTTTTATAAAGTTAAAAGTAACTAAATGACGTTGTGACAACTGTTTCACAACCTTTTTTCAAAAAAGGTTTTTTTCAAATACCAACCTTCTCGTGATTTTACTTTTTCAAATCCTATCGCCTCCATGCGCTTCACAAAATTATTGCGTCCCAGTACATTTTTATAACCTGCTTCTGCACAATAAGTTTTGTAATTGACATAAATTGCAGTGACGTAATTCCAATAAAAATTAGTGCCGTTCAAATTGTCGATAATCGCGTATTCTTCAAACATCGCCACTGAATCGGTTTCCTTCATAAATTGCAGTTTGAATTGCTCGCATTCATCAGAAATAAAAATACAGCGATTTCGTATCACTTCTTTTGCACCGTCAATAATCCAGTTCAGAACGCCAGCGCGATTAGCCAAAATCTTTTTGTGCAAATCACGGTCTTGCTCTTCATCGCTGATAGTTTGAAAAAAAGGAATAATCAGCAAGCGACGAAAAAAACCGTGCGTGTGTTCAACGTTGGCAGAATCCATTTTGTTGACGTTAAAAATTAACTTTGCGTAATCAGTCATCATGAACGGGTTGCGATACGGTAGTCGCGCTTCAATCGGTTCACCCGATGCCAGAGTTTTAAACATCCCAGCGTCGATTTTGGTTAAGCGAATATCCGTGCCGTAATTGACGATTTTGTCTTTAATCATCGCTCGGTGATAACCTTTTTCGTCGGTGAGCGATTCCAGCGAATAATTACTGATATTGTCATTTCCAATTACGCCATTTATCACTTCAAAAAAGACACTTTTGCCATTTGCTCCAGCACCAAATAAGAAAAAGATTTTTTCGAGTTTCAAGCCTTTCACAAACAGATAACCCGCTACGTTTTGCGGAGGTGTTTCAATTCTGTGGATGCGCCTGAAATTTTCTGTAAAAATATCTTCATTTTGAAAGAGGAATTTGAAAATGGCGATGATTGAAGTGAAATGCCCGATGTGTAGACAAACGGATGTCGTAAAACATGGTATGGAT
>CAINDC010000220.1 GCA_903847275.1 uncultured Pseudomonadota bacterium | reverse complement strand
ATCAGATTCGTGCCGTAAAGTATTACAAATCAAAAATACCAAAATCAAGCAAACCCAGGGTTAATAAGGCTTCGGCTAATAAATGGCAGGTAAAACGTAAAAGCAAAACCGTGGGAGTTCACGCTTAAGTCAACAGTATTGCCCCCTGCGCTTCACGCCGCCCCCTTCAAAGGGATAAATCAGTGAAAAGCAAAAGCGGTTGTTTTTTAATCTTCCGCCCCCTTTGAAGGGGGCAGCCTGAAAGGCTGGGGGATGTGCTTTAAATTCAACCGATTCACGGACGCATCGGTAAAAAACTCATTGACCAGCAATGGCAATGAACAACAGGAATCCTCCGATTCCAATACGAAAAATTGGCTAGGTTGGCAATTTTCGAGATTATTTTTTTCATGTTTGAGGAGTATGAACAATGGCAAAAGCGACGATTACTTTTGAAGATATAAACGTCACTGTTACCGTACCAGCAGGAACGCGCGTTATCGAAGTTTCTGAAAAAGTCGGTTCGGCGATTACTTACGGTTGCCGCGAAGGCGATTGTGGGACGTGCATTATGAAAGTTACTGACGGCTGGAATAATTTGAGCGAACCTTCCGTGTTAGAAGACAAAGTGTTGCGCGAAAACATGGCAGGCAAACACAATCGTTTGGCGTGTCAGGCGCAAGTTTTGGGCGGTAAAATTTCCGTCAAACCTGTTTAATTTTTGAGGATACTTTTATGGCATTAGTTACTTTTAGCAGTCCTGAATACCGTGACAAAACGGTTTATGCCGTGGCGGGTAGTCACACACAAACGATTTTAAAACTCGCACTTGAAAACAAGATTCCCATCAATTTTGAATGTGAAGATGGCGAATGTGGGACGTGCGTTGTGAAAGTGTCGAGCATCGACAAAAAACATCAACGTATGGGTGGCCCTTTGACTGAAAAAGAAAAGGCAGTTTTGCGCGAAATCGGCAAAGTGAGCAAAGAAGAATTAGAACAAATGATTGTGGACGATTTGCCGTCAGAATGGCGGTTAGCGTGCCAGATGATTGTGCGTGACGAAGATATTCGGGTTGAGTATTAGTCGTTGTTTTTTTGTGGACGCGAATTCGTTTGTGTCCACAAGTCTTAAAGCGTGAGGTTTTATCATGCGAGAACAACATTATGAGCAGTTACTTTCGCATTCGTCGCATCAGCAAAACAGCAAATTGTTTGCTCAAATGCTGGCAAGTTGGTTAGTTAGCGAAGGCGCGTTACCAAATTTTTTAGGCTTAACCGATTTACAATTTCAATCGCTTTTAGCGCGACATTTCCCCGATTATTTCATTTCTATTTTTCCGCGCAAACAAAATCTTGATTTTAGTCGAATGACTGAAAAGGACGAACTTGAGCGTTTTTTGCGTGGTTTTGCCATAAATCAAAATGATGAAACCGAATGGCTGATTACAATTATCGTCGCGGCGTGTTTAAGTGAAAATCATTTGTGGCAAGATTTAGGGCTGTTTACCCGTGATGATTTATCTGCGTTGTTAAAAAATAACTTTCCCGAAATGGTCACGCAAAACGTTTATGATATGAAATGGAAAAAATTTATTTATAAACAATTATGCGAAACCGAAGGCATTTACGTTTGTCGTTCGCCTTCGTGCGAGTATTGCAAAGATTATTTGAATTGTTTTGGGGACGAAGATTGACCAAGGTTCAAGATGAAATCTTGAACCTTTTGTCATTGTCAGGCGAGTTTTAAATCTTCAACCCAACAGCCAATTGGATTGCCTAAATTCAAATTGTCATCTTCAAAACGCACTAAAAAAACGGTGCGCGTTGGTTCTTCTTCATGATGACCTTTCATCACAATCACACCGCGACTTCCCGCATTCGCCAACACATCACCTTCTTGGCGTTCGGGCATTGTGCCGTCATCTAAAATCGCGTGCGCCGCGTAAACCATATCACCCAAATCTAAATCTTCAATGTTCATTTTGTTTCCTTCATTTGTATTTGTAGTAAAACCTACAAAAACCATTCAATTGTTTGTAATCGCTTGCTGAAAAGCGTTAATCGCCGTCTTTAATTCACATAATTTCAACGAGTTAGCGGTTTATTTTTGACTGGCATACCGCTTGCAATGTTTAACTACAAAATCAATGCCAAACCGTTTTAGGAGATTTACCAATGATTACATTAACCGATGGCGCAATTAAAGCTGTAGAGCGTTTTATCGCCAATTCAGATAAACCAACAGGCGGTTTGCGAATCGAAGTCACAGACGGTGGTTGTTCAGGTTTGCAATATGGTTTGCGCCTTGAAGAAACAGCTGGTGAAAACGATTCTGTGATGGATTACGGCGACATTAAAGTCTTTATCGATGCTGAAAGTTTGCCAACGCTCGACGGTATGACCGTTGATTTTCTCGATAGCGTTGAAGGTTCAGGTTTTAAATTTACTAATCCAAACGCAGTGAAAAGTTGCGCTTGCGGCACGTCATTTTCGACAGATAACAACGGCGGCGACGCTAAATCTTGCACACCACACTAAGAGGAAATCGTCATGTGGGATTATTCAGACAAAGTAAAAGAACATTTTTTTACACCTAAAAATGCGGGGGCAGTTGTTGGAGCGAATGCAATTGGTGAAGTCGGTTCAATTAGTTGCGGCGATGCGTTGCGTTTGACCTTAAAAGTTAATCCTGAAACCGAAATTATTGAAGAATCAGGTTTTCAAACATTTGGTTGCGGTTCGGCGATTGCGTCATCATCGGTTTTAACCGAAATCATCAAAGGCATGACCATCGACGAAGCTTTAAAAGTCACCAATCAAGATATTGCCAATGAATTAGACGGTTTGCCACCTGAAAAAATGCACTGCTCTGTGATGGGTCGTGAAGCGTTACAAGCAGCGGTGGCGAATTATCGCGGCGAAGAATGGAAAGATGACCATGAAGAAGGCGCGTTGATTTGTAAATGTTTTGCGATTGATGCCGTGATGATTGAAGAAATGATTTGGGCAAACAAACTTCGCACCGTTGAAGACGTAACCAATTTCACCAAAGCGGGCGGTGGTTGTGCAGCGTGTCACGAAGATATTGAAGCGATTTTAGAAAAAGTGTTGGCTGAAAAAGGCGAAAAATTTGATGCGACCGTATCTACGGCAGCGGTTGAAAAAGTCGAAACACCAGCCATTGCAGCCGTCAAAACGCCGTTGACGAATGTGCAACGTATCAAAAAAATCGAAGAAGTTTTAACGTCGTTACGTCCACAATTGATGGCAGATGGCGGCGATGTTGAACTCGTTGAAGTCGTTGGAAATACGGTTTATGTCAACATGACTGGGGCGTGCAACGGGTGCCAGATGGCGGCAATGACCATCGCAGGAATTCAACAACGCTTAATGGAAGTGTTAGGCGAATTTCTCCGTGTTGTGCCAGCGTCTGAAATGAAAAAACTCGTGAACATTGAAGGAGCAGGTCATGCCTGATATTTACTTAGATAACAACGCGACCACGAAAGTTGATCCTGCGGTTGTTGACGTGATGATTCCGTTCTTTTTGGAACAATACGGCAATCCGTCTTCGATTCATAAATTTGCCGACGGCGTGGCGAAAGCTCTCAAAAAAGCACGCGGACAAGTGCAAGAATTGATTGGCGCAGAACACGATTCAGAAATTATTTTCACTTCGTGCGGCACAGAGTCTGATTCGACGGCAATTTTATCCGCGATTAAAGCGCAACCGAATCGCAAAGAAATTATTACCACTACCGTTGAACACGCGGCGATTTTGAATTTGTGCGAAAACCTTGAAAAAGAAGGCTACACGATTCACCGTTTGCCCGTGGATAAATGTGGTCGTTTAAATTTGGATGCGTACAAAAAAATGCTTTCTGACCAAGTGGCAATCGTTTCAGTCATGTGGGCAAACAACGAAACGGGGACAATTTTCCCCGTGGTCGAAATGGCAGAAATGGCAAACTCCGCAGGTGTTATGTTCCACACGGATGCAGTGCAAGCAGTAGGCAAAATTCCAATGATGTTGCAAGACACCAAAATCGATATGTTGTCGATTTCTGGTCATAAATTGCACGCGCCAAAAGGTATCGGCGTTTTATATTTGCGACGCGGAACACGTTATCGCCCGTTGCTTCGCGGTGGTCATCAAGAACGCGGACGCAGAGCTGGCACAGAAAACACCGCTTCAATTGTTGGTTTAGGTAAAGCCTGCGAAATGGCAATGGAACACATGGAATATGAAAATGTCCAAGTTAAAGCCATGCGCGACAAATTAGAACAAGGCATTATCGCTACTGTTCCGCATTCTTTTATCACGGGTGATTTGAATAATCGTTTGCCGAATACTACCGATATTGCGTTTGAATATATTGAAGGTGAAGCGATTTTGATGTTGCTAAACAAAGCAGGCATCGCGGCATCAAGCGGCTCTGCGTGTACATCGGGTTCACTCGAACCGTCACACGTTATGCGTGCAATGGATATTCCTTACACCGCTGCACATGGCACAATTCGGTTTTCATTTTCGCGCTACAACACCATGAGCGAAGTGGATGAAGTCTTAAAAGTCATGCCAACGATTGCCGCAACGCTTAGAAAGTTATCGCCATATTGGGACAGCGTCACAAATGAACCTGTGGCAAATCCAGAAGCCGCTTTCACGCCAACTTTCAAATAAGCCATGAACACGCCACGCCATATTATTATTGACGACACGACGCTCCGCGACGGTGAACAATCAGCGGGTGTGGCGTTTTCATTGGAAGAAAAATTAAGTATTGCAATGCAGCTTTCAGCATTGGGCGTGCCTGAATTAGAAATCGGTATCCCTGCAATGGGTGAACAAGCGCGTGACGAAATAAAAGCGATTGCGGCGTTGAAACTGCCCAGTAATTTGCTGGTTTGGTCACGAATGCGAGCGGATGATTTACAAGATTGTTTAGGTTTAGGCGTGGGAATGGTGGATTTGTCGATTTCTGCGTCTGACCAACACATTCAACACAAGTTAAAACAAAGTCGTGGCTGGGTTTTAGAAACCATCGACCGCTGTGTGAAAACAGCGGTCGATGCAGGTTTGAAAGTTTGCGTCGGGGCAGAAGATGCCTCGCGGGCTGACAGTGATTTTTTAGCACAAATGGCAGAAACCGCCCAAGCCGCTGGCGCGTGTCGAATTCGTTTTGCGGACACGGTCGGAATTAGTGAACCGTTCGGCACATTAGACGCAATTCGTAAATTACGCGCCGTCACCGACATGGATATTGAAATGCACGCGCATGACGATTTGGGATTAGCGACCGCGAACACCTTAGCCGCCGTGATGGGTGGTGCAACCCATGTGAATACAACGGTGAACGGCTTAGGTGAACGCGCAGGCAATGCTGCATTGGAAGAAGTCGTGGTGAGTTTGAAGCAACTTTACGGCATCGAAACGGGCGTTGATTTGCGTGAATTTACGGCGTTATCAAACCAAGTCGCAACCGCGTCGGGCGATACGATTGGCAGTCGCAAAAGTTTGATTGGTCGCGATGTATTCAGTCACGAGGCTGGCATTCATGTCGATGGTTTGCTCAAAGACCCCAACAATTATCAAGGCGTTGACCCTGCGATTGTCGGACGTTCGCACCAATTAGTTTTAGGCAAACATTCGGGCAGTCAAGGCGTGATGCACGCTTATCAACAAATTGGAATTAGCGTCAGTCGTTTGCAAGCGAATTTGTTATTACCGATGATTCGGCAATTCGCCAGCCTTCATAAACGTGCGCCACAGTTGAATGATTTAAATCAATTTTTATGTCTTTTATAACGAGGCGCATCATGATGTTTTTTTCGTCACCCCAAAAACGCCCAATGCCAACCATTTTTCAAGATTGGCACAGTGACGTAACCTGTGTTTTTGCCAGAGACCCAGCGGCGCGTAGTTTGACCGAAGTGTTAATTACTTACCCTGGTGTTCACGCGATTTTGTTGCATCGGATTAGTCATCTTTTGTGGAAAACGGATTGGAAATTTTCAGCACGATTTTTATCGGCGTTCACACGCTGGTTAACGAACATTGATATTCATCCTGGTGCGACGATTGGCAAACGCTTTTTTATCGACCACGGCGCGTGTGTTGTGATTGGTGAAACGGCAGTTGTGGGAAATGATGTCACGATGTATCACGGTGTCACGCTGGGCGGCACGTCTTGGAACAAAGGACGGCGGCATCCGTCAATTGGTAACAATGTTTTGATTGGTGCAGGTGCAAAAATTTTGGGTGCAATCGAGATTGGCGACAAAGTGAAAGTCGGCGCGAATTCCGTCGTGATGAAAGATGTGCCAGCGTGTTGCACTGTGATTGGCATTCCTGGGCGGGTGGTGTTGAGCAAAGGCGTAAAAATTCAAAATTCACGCGGCATTGATTTGGAACAACCATTTATTGACCCGATTGGCAAAGCCATTAACTGTCTGACCGAACGATTAGACGCGTTAGAAACTAATCAGAAAAAAGCGATGTTTCCCGAAACAGAAGGCTGTAATCATTGTGAAGCCGATGGTGTTTGCCAAGGTGGTGAGTGATGGATTTACTCGAATTTGAAGCAGGGGATCTGTATTTTGAGCAAGTCGATTTGCCAGAAGTTCAAGATTTAATTCGATTCGCTTCCGAATTGTACGGTAGTGGCGAAGCAGAATTGCCGTTGCTTCAAGCCTATTTGCGTGCGCCCGAATCGTTGAATGTGTTGGTAGCGTTGAACCGTTTTTATTATTACCAACATCGTTTGACCGAAGCGTTAATGATTTCTGAAAAAGCCTTGAATTTGATTCGACAGAACATTGATTTTCCAGCGGATTGGCAACAATTAGAACGCACGCATATTACTGACGCGCCAAAAGAATCGTTGACGCGAATTCGTTTGTATTTATTTACATTGAAATCGATTGGTTTTTTGAATATGCGGCTAGAAAATTTGGAATTAAGTCGCGGCATTTTTGAAAAGTTAATCGCACTCGATGATAAAGACCGAATTGGTGCAAAAGGCTTGTTAGATGTTTTGGAATTACGAGTCAGTTAGGCAATGGTCATGTTGAAGCAAAAAATGTTTTTTTCGATTTTCTTTTCTTTTCTTCGGATTATAGCTTTTGTTTCGCTCGTACTTTATTTACTTATTAGCATTCAAATTTTACTTGTGAATTATTTTTAGTATCACGCGCAGCTGAGTTTTAAAGGTGATTATCATGTCAAATGAAACGGCAGACGGCATTATTACCGTCGTATTATTTTTAACCACTTTACCCGTCGTATTTCTTATCAATTTAGTGATGAGCGGGTCGCTCATTCTTAGATAATCCTCAATTCGGGCGTGTTATTTTTGGTTTACGCCCATTTTTTATTATTAACGAGGTAACACCATGAATTTTGAAGAAGAAATGGAAGAATTAGAATCGGCTGAGGACTTTCTTCAGTATTTTGAGTTAGCTTACGAACCGAGCGTGGTTCATGTAAATCGATTGCACATTTTGCAACGATTTCACAATTATTTGAACCAAGCGGGCGACAAAATGCCAGAAGATGAGGCGACGAAAAAAGCGGTTTATAAAACGCTGCTACAACGTGCGTATCAAGATTTTGTTGAATCAGACGCACAAACTGAAAAAGTGTTTAAAGTGTTCAAAATGGGCGAACCGTCAACGGGTTTTGTGTCGCTCGGTGACATAAAACTATGAACGAAGATTTCGAGGAACGTGGCGGCGAAGGACGTTTTGAGTTTGGTACGTCAGTGCGTGTCATCCGAAACGTTCGGAACGACGGCACTTATCCAGGCAAAGAAGTCGGCGAATTATTGATTCGACGCGGCAGCGTGGGAAATGTGATTGAAGTCGGCACGTTTTTACAAGACCAAGTGATTTTTACGGTGCATTTTTTAGAACTGGGAAAAATGGTTGGCTGTCGCACCGAAGAATTGATTCACGCGGATGCGCCTTGGAATCCGAGCCGTTTTGAATTTCATGACATGGTGAAATGTAAAATTGATTTGGGAATTGGCGGTAACGTGCTTTTTGAAAAAGGCACGCAAGGCGAAATTCTGAAAGTGTTACGCGACTTGCAACCGATGCAATATCACGTTCGTTTTCCTGATAAAACGTTGCAAGTGCCAGAAAGTGCGCTCGAACCTGCCGACCCCAATTTTCGTGAACCAGAGGAATAAAAATGTCATCTGCCATCGAACCGTATACCTTATTACGAGCGGCGTTAGCGTTATTTGAAAAACCGCCCGCTGAACTTTCGCCCGAAGAATTAAGTCGCTCTGAAACTCAAGCCAGAAATGAATTTACGCTTGAAACGCGCGTATTGAATTCGCTCGAAGCGGCAGCGGTGATTGTTCCCGACAAAGAATTGGATTTTGCTTTTGCTGAAATTCGCAAACGTTTTGAAAGTGACGAAGAATTTGACGCGGTTTTAACGGCAAACGGGTTAACGATTGAAACGTTAAAAACGGCGTTGGTTCGAGAATGCAAAGTGAATGCGGTGTTAGAGCGAGTCGCAGCACACGCGCCAGTTATCAACGACGTTGAAATCGGACTTTATTATCACTCGCACCCTGAAAAATTTTACTGCCCAGAACAACGCACTTCGCGGCATATTCTTATCAGTATCAATCCTGATTTCCCTGAAAATACTCGTGAAACGGCGTTGCAACGCATTGAAGAAATTGCCGAAAAATTAAAACGAAAACCGCATAAATTTGAAGCGTTAGCGTTAAAAAATTCGGAATGTCCAACGGCGTTTAATGGCGGCGAGTTAGGTGCTGTGATTGCTGGCAAACTTTTTCCTGAACTAGACGCGGTGTTATTCGCCTTAAAAGAAAAGGAAATCAGCGGCGTGGTTGAAACCGAAGTAGGTTTTCATTTAATTCAATGTTTGAAAATTAGTCACGCGGAAACGATGTCATTAAAAACCGCTACGCCGAAAATTCGTGCTGTGATGCAAGAGCGGCAACGGCAAATTTATCAAAGAGAATGGCTGGCAAGTTTGCCAAAAGTGAGTGAAAGTCATGACCAAAGAAATTAAACAACATTGTTCGTTTTGTGAAATCGAAGCCTCGGCTTCTGTGCCGATGATTGCAGGTGCAGAAGGTCATATTTGCGAAGCCTGCGTGATTTTAGCGAGCCAAGTGGTGTCGAGTTGGGGCAAAAAAAAAGCCTTATCTGAAATTCCAAAAGAATTACCAAAACCTAAAGAGATCAAAGAATTACTCGATCAATATGTGATTGGTCAAGATTTGGCAAAAGAAATTCTCGCGGTTGCTGTCTATAACCATTACAAACGCCTGAAACATGAAAATAGCAAAGTCGCAGGTTTAGGCAGTGCTGACCAAAGCGTTGAAATCGGTAAATCAAACATTTTGTTAATTGGTTCATCGGGAACAGGAAAAACTTTGTTAGCGAGTACATTGGCGAAAATCGTCGGCGTTCCGTTTGCCGTTGCCGATGCAACCACGCTCACGCAAGCGGGTTATGTCGGTGACGATGTCGAAAACATTTTGGTTCGATTACTCGACGTGGCAAATGGCGATATTAGCAAAGCCGAATGGGGCATTGTCTATCTCGATGAAGTAGACAAAATTGCCCGAAGTCCCGAACAAGCGATTGGCACACGCGACGTTTCGGGCGAAGGCGTGCAACAAGCGTTATTGCGGTTGGTCGAAGGTTCGCTGGTTAAAGTTTCAGTCAAAGGGCGGCGCAAAGATCAAGGTGGCAGTGGCGGCGATTCCGTGATGATTGATACGCGCAACATTTTATTTCTTGCGGGCGGCGCGTTCCCAGGTTTGGAAAAATACGTCGAACAACGTTTAGTGCCAGGTCATACGGCGATTGGTTTTCATGCGGAAATGAATGCGGCAGAAAAACCCAAATTAGAAGAAATGTTGAACGCCACGCAACCCGACGATTTGAAAAAATTTGGGCTAATTCCTGAATTCATTGGGCGATTTCCCGTTTTAGCTCCGCTCGAACCGCTTGATATTGATGCGCTGATTCGCGTATTAACCGAACCGAAAAATGCGTTGGTCAAACAATATCAGCAGTTATTTTCGTTTGATGACGTGGAATTGGAATTTACTCAAGACGCGCTGGAAGAAATCGCAAAACAAGCCATCGAACACAACACAGGCGCACGCGGTTTGCGTGGCATTATGGAAAAAGTATTGCGCCGAATCATGTTTGATATTCCATCGCGTGAAAATGTCGAACGGTGCATTGTGAACGCCGAAGTTATTAAAGGAGAACAAGACGTTGAAGTCATCGAACACGAAGAATCTGAAAAAGTCACCCAATAACCCACGAGAAAAATGATGAGTACACAAGATATTATTGAAAAACAACTTGCCGACAACGCCGTTATTCTTTACATGAAAGGCGTGCCGACTGCGCCAGAATGCGGTTTTTCTGCCAAAGCGGTGGGAATTTTAAACACGATTAACATTCCTTTTGCGTATGTCGATGTGTTGAAAGCTCCGTTTATTCGTGAAAAATTACCCAAAATTTCAAAGTGGGCAACCTTCCCGCAATTGTTTATTAACGGCGAACTCGTTGGCGGTTGTGACATTATCGAATCGATGTTCAATGACGGAAGTTTGTTACCAATGTTACAAGCAACTATTAAAACCGATTCGGAAACCGTCACGCATTCCGAAGTTTCAATGTTAATCAGCAAAGTTTATCCGAAAGCGAAAATTAGCATCGAAGGTCAAGGCTGTGATTTAACGATTAGCGTAGAAAGTGAAGATTTCGCGGGTTTGCCACTGGTCAAACAACATCAAGGCGTTATGGCAACCTTGAATGAGGTTTTAGCGTCGGGACGGTTGCACGCCATCACGTTAAAAACATCTGCACCCGAAGCACAGCCTGCGGCTCCAGCGGGTTTGTTACAAATTCAAAGTTAATTTCTTTAGATTGGGAGAACGTCATGGCAAAAGTAGGTATTTTTTTTGGAACAGATGCGGGAAATACGCGCAAAATCGCCAAACAAATCGCTAAACAATTAGGCGAAGCGGTGGTTGCGGATAAACCTGTGAACATTCGCAATGCAACCGTTGAGGATTTGTTGGCGTATGACGTGTTAATTTTAGGTTCGCCGACTTATGGTGATGGTGAATTACCTGGTTTGAGTTGCGGCAATCAAACAGAAGGTTGGGAAGAATTTTTACCCACGTTAGCGGGTGCGGATTTCTCGGGCAAAACGATTGCGTTATACGGTTTGGGCGATCAAGAAGGTTATCCTGATAATTTCGTCGATGCGATTGGCATGATTTACGATGCGTTTGGCGATTGTGGCGCAAAATTTATCGGTTTTACACACAACGAAGGTTACACGTTCAACCGTTCTAAAGCCTTGATGGATGATAAATTTGTCGGGTTGGTTTTAGATGAAGACAATCAAAAAGCGTTAACCGAAATGCGTTTGAATGATTGGTTGAGTGAAATTAGTTCGGCGTGGAAATAAGCGGTTGTCGCTATGATTGAAGAACAAGCCATCGTCACGCGCATCGAAGCAAATCAGGTTTGGATAAAAAGCTTGCAAAGTAGCGCGTGCGGGGGGTGTGTTCAACAAACTTCTTGCGGCACGGCGACGCTAGCGAAACTGTTGCCGAAACGTGAATTTGCGGTGAATTGTGATTTAACTTTGTTCGTGGGTGATTGCGTTCGCGTTCAAATTGACGATTCACATTTAATTTTGAGTTCGTTGTTGCTGTATTTATTGCCGTTAATTGTGACATTGTCTGTGGTTGGTTTTGCCAATACGTTGCCGATGTTGGAAACGTGGTTGCCAGAAATATCGCTGGCAACTTTGCTGCTGACTTTTTGGTTAATTCACCATTTTCACGCGCCATTGTTGGTAAAATTCAGCTTGAAGCCGCTGATTGTAGGCAAGATTTAGTGCCGAGAATTGGCGCATTTGTTTTGAATACCGCAAACACACGCATTCCTTTTTCTAAACCTAAATCTTGCAGACTTTGCTTTGTAATCGTGGCAATCAGCATTTCACCGCCTGCAAATAAAAGCGTGACTTCGGCATAGATAAGATCTTGCTCAATTTGAATCACATGACATGCAAGGTAATTTCGCGCTGAAAATTGTTTGGGATTATCAATCGTCGCCAACATGATTTCCGAACTGTTCAAAAGTAAAAGCACATCCGAATTGAGCGTTAAGCCTAATTCTTGAGCATCCGACAGACTAATTGTCGTGATAATTTGCTCATTACCTTTTAACTTAATCGTAATTTCAGCACTGACCCTGCCGAGAAGAATGCTGATAACGGTGCCAAAAAGTTGATTTCTCGCACTAGTTTTGACAACAAGACGCTGAAAAAGCAAAACGGTATCAGGATTAGCCGCCAGATTTTGATTGAGTTGTTTCAAAAAAAGTTGATGTGCGCCTTGCAGCTCTTCAAAAAGATGAATCAAGGCTTGTCCCGCATCCGTTAGAACTGTTCCGCCTCCTTTTGTGCCACCTATTGCGGTGGTGACTAAGGTTTTAGGCGAACTGTTATTCGCTCTTTCGATAATTTGCCACGCGCCTTTATAACTTAACCCAACTTGTTTAGCGGCTTGATTGAGTGAACCACTTTGATTGATGGCTTTAAGTAATTCGATAATTCGATTATCTAAAATGCCTGCAAGTTGCAAATCACCCGTTACCCATAAAGGTGTTATGTCGTTATTTTGTATATGTGTTGTCATTGCCTTATCCTAAAAATCAAATCGCTATTTACTTTGATACATAGCGATATATAATGCACTCGAAAACGATAATCATACAAGTTATCGTTTTTTAACTTTGGTGTATTTTTGGAGAATCTATTATGAAAATCAGTGCGAGAAATCAGTTTAAAGGCGTTGTTTGTGGTGTAACGGTTGGCGTCGTGAATGTTGAAGTGCAAGTACGTTTAAACGGCGGTGAAGTGATTGTGGCTTCCATCACGAAGGAATCGGCGGACGTACTAGCGATTAAAGAAGAAATGGATGTGATTGCGTTGGTGAAAGCTCCGCAAATTATCATTGCAACCGATTTGGGCGGTTATAGATTGTCAGCGCGAAATCAATTGCAAGGCACCGTCACTAAAGTAATTCACGGTGCAGTTAATTCTGAAATTGATATTACATTAAGTGGCGGAGATTTAGTCGCGGCAACTGTGACAAATGACAGTGTTGATACATTAGGTTTGAATGAAGGGCAATCTGCGACTGCAATTTTTAAAGCAGGTTCTGTCATTTTAGCCGTCGGTTAATTAGGATGCTCGCCATGAATGCACAAAAAATTTCGGGTGTTGGTTTGTTGAAAACTATCTGCTTTATGGCGAGTTTTACGCCAAGTTTTTCAAACGCGGCAGAAGAAAAGAAAAGTTACGCAACGCCCGCATTTGCAGCATTTGAAAGTCAAATGGCGGATGCGTTGTTGGGCAATGATAAATATGAAAAACCAATTTGGAATTTGCACGATGCGTTGGATTTACCGAAATGGCTTTCTTTATCTGTCGAACAACGCACCCGTTATGAAACGATGGACGGGCGATTTAATACAGGCGGCATGGGCGGAGATCAACAAATCGCTTTGCAAACGGACGCATTTTTAGAAGCACGCTTTAATCATTTTCGTGTCGGTGGTGAATTTTTAGACGCACGGCAACTTGGCGCAGATTCAGGTTCAGGCGTGAATAATACGCACGTTGATGAAGCCGATTTTATTCAAGGTTATTTTGCGTGGGCAGACCAAAATGCGTTTTACAGCGGTTTAGGAACAGAAATTATTGCAGGACGACAATCGTTGAATTTTGGTAGTCGCCGCCTGATTGCGCGAAACGCGATGCGTAACACGATTAACAGTTTTGACGGGTTGCGGTTGCGGGTTTTGGATTATAACCATTGGCAATTCAACGCTTTTGCGACGATGCCCGTGAATCGTTATCCGACTAGCGCGACTGCGCTTTTGAACGGTGAACACGATTTTGATACTGCTGATGGCAAAACGTGGTTTTCAGGTGGTTTTTTTGAAATGTATAACTTGGCTTTTGGAATTAACGCCGAAGCGTATTTGTATCATTTCGACGAAGGCGACAGCGCGAAAAGTCAAACGCGCAATCGACGTTATTTCACACCTGGTGTGCGTTTTTATCTAAAACCCACCAAAGGGAAATTTGATTTTCAATCGGAAAGTATCGGGCAATTCGGCACAGTTCGCGCCACAGCGGCGGCAACAGATGGTAAAGATTTAGACCACGAAGCGTGGTATCAACATGTTGATGTCGGTTATACCTTTGATGCGCCGTGGAAACCACGTTTTGCGTTGGAATACGATTATGCCAGCGGTGATAAAAATTCGACCGATGGCAACGATGAACGTTTTGATACTTTATACGGCGCACGACGTTTTGAATTTGGCGCGACGGGCATTTACGGCGCATTTGCGCGAAGCAATATCAATTCACCTGCTTATCGAGTTGGTTTTGCGCCACTTTCCAATGTTCAAGTTGGATTAAGTCACCGTTTTTATTGGTTAGCTGAAAAGAAAGATGCGTGGACAACTGCGGGCTTGCAAGACAAAACAGGCAAAACCGATGATTACATTGGTCATCAAATCGAACTCACCACGCGCTGGGATTTCAACAGTAGCCTGAATTTTGAAACAGGTTGGGCGCATTTATTCAAAGGTGAATTTGCGAAAAACGCCCCGAAAGCTCCCGACTCTCAAGATGTCGATTATTTTTATGTACAAAGTATGTTGCGGTTTTAATTGGAGAACGTCATGATTTTTAAAACAATGAAACCGTTATTTTTAGTCGGTTTCCTTTTAATCGCGCCAACAAGTTTCGCCGATACAACGCTCGTTGCCGTCGCGTCAAATTTCACCAAACCGATGACGGAAATCGCCGCTGAATTTGAAAAATCCACAGGTCACACCGCGCAATTATCGTTTGGTTCGTCGGGGAAATTTGTGTCGCAATTTGAAAATGGCGCACCGTTTGAAGTTTTTTTGTCTGCGGATGATAAAAGTCCTGCTAAATTGCAACAAAGTGGTTTTGCGGTTCAGGGCAGTAACTTTACTTACGCATTGGGGAAATTAGTTTTATGGTCAAATACCGCAAATTATGTTGATGAAAAAGGCGAAATTCTAGCAAAAGGCGGTTTTCAACATATCGCATTAGCTGATCGAAAATTAGCACCTTATGGCGCGGCGGCAATCGAAGTTCTGAAAAGCAAAAACCTGCTCGATAAATTGCAACCGTTATTTGTTCAAGGTGAAAACATCTCGCAAACGTATCAATTTATTAGCACAGGCAATGCCGAATTAGGTTTTGTGGCAATGTCACAAGTGAGCGAAAACGGTAAAATTACCAGCGGTTCAGGTTGGATTGTGCCGCAAGCCCTTTATGCGCCGATTAAACAAGATGCCGTTTTGCTAACGTTGGGCGCAAAAAATCCAGCGGCAACGGCGTTGCTCGATTATTTAAAATCAACGCCAGCAAAAGCCATTATTCAAAAATATGGCTACGATTTACCTAAATAATTATGCTCACATCCGCTGATTTCGCCACACTGTTACTGACTTTCAAAGTCGCCAGCCTCGCCACGATTTTTATGTTGCTATTCGGCACGCCGTTGGCGTGGTGGTTGGCACGAACTCGTTCAAAATGGCGTGGATTGATTAACACCATTGTCGCTTTACCGCTGGTTTTACCGCCGACCGTTTTAGGCTTTTACTTGCTAATTTTGCTCGGTAAAAATGGCGTTATCGGCGAATTCACAACGTGGTTAGGCATCGGCACGTTGCCTTTTACCTTTGCGGGTTTGGTCGTCGCGTCGGTTTTATATTCGATGCCATTCGTCGTGCAACCGTTGCAAACCGCGTTTTCAAATATTGGCGAACAACCGCTAGAAGCCGCCGCCACGTTACGCGCCAGTCCAATCGATACGTTTTTTAGCGTTGTTATTCCACAAGCGAAATCAGGATTTTTAACCGCTACGATTTTAGGTTTCGCACATACCGTTGGTGAATTTGGAGTGGTGTTAATGGTTGGCGGCAACATTCCCGACAAAACGCGCGTCGTCTCGGTGCAAATTTACAACCACGTCGAAGCCTTGGAATACAGCCAAGCACATTGGCTCGCAGGTGGATTATTAGTATTTTCGTTCACCGTCTTATTGATTCTTTACACCGTTTTAAAAACCACGCCCCACGTCAAATGAACCGCAAATTAAACAAATTTATTACCGCTCGTTTCAAACTTGATCACGGCGACTTTCAATTATCGGTGAATTTACGTTTGCCGAATTCGGGCGTGACGGTTTTATTTGGGCATTCTGGCAGTGGCAAAACGACATTGTTGCGTTGCATTGCAGGCTTGCAGAAAGCGCAGCAAAGTTATTTAGAAATTAACGGCAGCGTTTGGGAAGACAGCGATGTCGGGGCTTTTTTACCAACACATAAACGTCCGCTTGGTTATGTTTTTCAAGAGGCTAATTTGTTTTCACATTTAACTGTGCATGAAAATTTGAATTTTGGTTTGAAACGCATTAAAGCGAGTTTCAATAATGCTAAATTTGAACAAATTATCCATTTACTTGGCATTAAACATTTACTTGAACGAATGCCAGAGCGTTTATCGGGTGGTGAAAAACAACGGGTGGCGATTGCGCGAGCGTTGGTTTTGAATCCTGAAATTTTATTGATGGACGAGCCACTTGCATCGCTTGATGCCAAACGTAAACAAGAAATTTTGCCGTTTTTAGGTCGCTTAAATCAGGAATTAAATATCCCCGTTTTGTACGTCACGCATTCACATCAAGAAGTCGCGCAACTGGCAGATTATTTGGTCGTTTTGGAAGCGGGAAAAGTACAGGCTTCGGGATTGTTGTCGGAAACATTGAGCCGTTTAGATTTGCCGCTTTCGCAAGACCGCGAAGCCACAACGGTTTGGAATGTAACAATCGTCGAACATGAAACAGAATTTCATTTAACCCGCGTGGCGTTTGAAGGAGGTTCGTTAAGTTTGCCTGCGATTGATGCGAAAATTGGAACTCCGTTACGGGTTCAAATTTATGCGCGTGATGTCAGTATTGTTTTAGAAGTGCCTCGCGCAACGAGCATTCTCAACGTGTTGCCCGCGACGATTATGGATATTGCAGACGGCGAAAGTGGACAAACGATTGTGCGCTTAAAAGTTGGTAATCAACCGTTACTCGCGCATATTACGCGCAAATCAGCAGTGGTTTTAAATCTAAAAATTGGCAAAGACGTTTTTGTGCAAATCAAAGGCATGTCGATTTTGAATTGATTACGCTAATTGATTCTCCAACAAAATCAACGGATGCACAACTTTTGTTTCATCTGAATTGAGATGAATCACACAACCAAAATTGCTACTCACCACTAAATCAACGTTCGCATCGTTAATAATTTGCTGTTTCAAAGCGTGTAATTTCGTGGCATTTTCAGGATGCGTCAACATATAACTTCCGCCCGAACCGCAACAAATCTGATTATTCGCCAATGTTTCAATCGTCAAATTCGGAATTTTTTGCAACAACGCATAAGTGCTTTGCTGATTTTTTAAAACATTTCGTTGACTGCATGGTTCATGCACCGCGATTTTTAAATTAGACGGTAAAAGTTGTAAATTATCTGACCAATTTGCCAATAAAAAATCGCTAATATCAAACAAACGCCGTTTAAAATTTTCGTTTTCACATTCACTCAACATCGCGCCACAACCCGTCGCAACATGAATCACCGCTTCAACATCTAACGAATTAAAAACGATGAGATTGTTTTCGCACAATTTCGTGGCAGATTGTCCATTGTGCTTATGAATCGCGCCACAGCAACTTTGTGTTTTTGGAATTTGAACGTTGAAACCATTAGCGTTGAGCAATTTAATCGCCGCTTCCAACGTTTCACGGTCAAAATGTTCGGCAATACAACCCGTGAATAAAGCGACTTTTCCACGCGAAACGCCATTTGTCGGATAATGTTCAAACAACGGTTTTAACGTGGGTTCATTCAAGAGTTTTTCAGCATTCGCTAAATTCAATTTTTCTAACAATCCAGAATTTCGTAATGATTTTTGCAAACCCGATTTTAAATAACCTTTTACAAATGGCATCAACCAAGCGCGTGGCTTTTTGTTTTCAATCAAATAAAATGCCACTTTTGCTAACGGTTTCAACGGTGTTTGTAATTTTGCCTGCGCTTGGTCGAATAATTCGCCATAACGCATTTGGCTCGGACAACTTATTTCACAAGCGCGACATTGCACACAATTATTCAAATGTGCTAATTCGTCTGCGCTCACGGGCAAATTTTCGACCAAAATTTTACTAATTGTGCGAAGGCGGCGGCGCGGGGTTTCTTCGTCAATTTGAAATAAACGAAACGTCGGGCAACCGCTGACGCATTGCCCGCACCGCATACATTCACTGGCTTCTGGAATATAAAACTCTGGCGCGGCTGGCTCAAATTCCAAATCCATAAAATCAAACATTTCGGTTTAAACTCTCAAAAGTGCTTTTGCCATTTTTTCAGAAAGTTGATCTTCAACAAATTGCGGTTCATTCGGTGGATAAAATGAATCTTCGTGATATTCCAAACCATTTTCTTCAAAAAGAGCGCGTAATTCTTTCATTTTTACCGCTGCTTTTAATTTTTCGCCAAGTTCTGGATTGGCTTTCGCTTTTTCAGAAAATTCTTTAATTGCTTTAACGCTCATGGTGTAACTCCTTTGGTAAAAAATTGATAAATAATTAAATGGATTTGCTTTTAACCTTCCATCATCTTGACGTAAGCCCGTCGCAATAATTCCATTTCGGCGGGCGATTGACGGCGCAATTCGGTTAAGGTTTTTAGTTTTAAATTACGACTTTCGAGCAGTTTGTGAGGCGGATCAAGCAAAGTGAATCGCGCCAAATAAACGGTAATTACGCCATTCGGCGTGTCGATTCGTTCACAAAAAGTCGGTTCGATTTTCAACAAATCATCGTCTAAATCCAAATGCTGATTGAGAGCTTTAAGTAGTAACGCGGGATGCAGATTGATTTCGCTGATTTCAGTTTCGTCGGATTCGAGAATCTCAGATAACGCAGGCAACGCTTCTGGAAAACAAATGTCGCCATTTTCTTGTTGAGTAAATAAAACTAACGCGCTGATGTCGCCTTTGTAGAAAAGTAACAAACGATGATTTTTAAATATGTTCATTACGGCAATTCGAGTAATTTCGCTTCGGTTTTGATGTTTTCTTCCCTTCCCCAAGCGTTTATCGCTTCAACAAAAAACTGTTTTTTGGTTGGATGCGGCTGAACAACATCGTATTCAGCGTAAAAACTACCGTCGCTGTTAAATTGAATTTGTCCAATGCGTTGTTTTTTCTCGTTGTACCAATAACCCGCTAAATTCGGATCTTGCGTTAATGGATCAAGAATCAAACGAAATTCGGCATCATCGAACACAGGCAAACTAATCGGCGTTTGTACTGAAAATCCCAGTTTCACAATCGTTTCGCTAATACGCTGACAAATCACTTTCCCAAACGCAAACTGATTATCGATTTGCTCTTTCAGGTTCACGACTACCAAACCTCAGCAGGTACTTTTAACGCTTCGACAGGTTTTCCACCGAGCAAATGCTCGTCAATGATAGTTTTTACATCTTCTTTGGTGACATTGCCATACATCACGCCTTCGGGATAAACGAGAACGTTTGTGCCAAACATACAAGGTCCCATGCAACCTGTGTTGGTCAACGCAATTTTTTCAAACAAATTACGGCTTTGAATTTCGTTCATAAATTCATTCATCACATCGGCGCAACCTTTCGCACCGCACGAACCGCGTGGATGTCCTTGTGGACGATTTTGCGTACAAATAAAAACGTGTTTCTCTGGTCTTGGCATGATTGCAAATCCTCTTGTTAAGCGGCTTTATGTTGATGAGTAAAACAATTTTTTGGACACACTTTTGAACACGCTTCACAGCCGATGCAATCGTCTGGATTTTTCAAACTCATGACCATGCTGTTATCGTCATCGTCTTCAAAATCGCCGTAATCATCATCAAATTCTTCAACGATTTCGTCTTTGTCGATTAAATTGAAAACGTCGCGCGGACAAACTTTAAAACACCGTCCACACGCAATGCAGGTTTTTTGGTTTAAATTCGAAACGTAATTCGGAGTCCAAACTGTGCCGCCAAACGTTGTACCTGTTATAAATTCACTCATCTTTCCTCCTCACGCGCCGCTGGCAGCCAGAAATTTTTTGTTAGCTTCGTCCCACGCTTTGCAGGCATCGAAAGTGGCTTGGGCAATGCCCATCAATTCGCCGTAAGCGTCAGGCAAACGGTCTTCGATTAAATCGTGTAATTCCATCGCTTGTTCGCTGGCGAGACGTTTATTTTTTTTCACGTCTTTTTCTAATTTTTTGAGTTCTTCTTCAGTCATTTTTGCAATTCCTTAAAATTCTAGGCTTCTGCGACTTCTCGGTATTTTTCGACTAACGCGGCAGCTTTATCGACGACCTCTTCTGTTTTCACGCACATTTCTTCAAGGCTTGGAAAACCAAAACGATGCACATCGCGCAAAATTTTATCAACCACAATCAATTTGCCGACGAGAACAAACGCGCGTCCAAAACCTTCGTGCGTGATGTTGATAACAGGAACTGCCATCATTTTGGTTTTTTTCTCAATCAAATTAGCAATACTGTTGTAATACGTTTTGACACGCGCCAACGTGATTTCGTCAGGGTCGCCAACGATTGGAATTTCGCGGCGGCGTTCTTTGGTCAAAATTAACGGGTCGATAATTTGCGCTTCGGTCAAACCGTCGTAAGTATCGTAAGAATCAATTGCACGGAGTTGTTTTAACATTTCAACCACAACATCTGACGCTAAAAACGGGTCATTTTCTTGAACAACTAATTCGCTCATGGGTAAATCCTCTGGGTTTTTAAAATTATTTTCTTTAAAGCACCTCCCCCTGCGGCTATCGCCGCTCCCCCTCCAAAGGCATAAGTATCTACACAAGTTTTTAATTTAAAAATCAAGTTGTTATAAGCATTTTTGTGATTTTTCATAAAGTTAAAACTCCAAAACTCATTCAAATTAGATGTAAAAATCTAAACGAATTTACTTTAAGAACACAAAAAATAAACTTAACATTTTGTTTTATAAGCAATAAAACTTGTGTAGATACTTATGCTCCAAAGGGGGAAAACCATTAAAAGCAAAAGCCGTTGCTTTTTAATCTTTCGCCCCCTTTTCAGGGGGCAGCCCGATAGGGCTGGGGGAGGTGCTTTATTCTTGCCAATCTTCTTGCGCCATTTCATCAAAACGTTTTGGGTCAGGCGTTTTGTTTTGATTGATAGCTTTTGCTAGCCAACTGGTTGCACCTGATTTCATTTCGTTTTGCAAATCAGCGACTAAATTTTTAATACGGCTGCCTTCGTGAACTTTTACGGGTTGAATTCCGTGCGCGATGATTTGTTTAATTGCCGATGCGCCAATGGCTTGGCAATACACCGCCGCGCAACCATCGAGCAATTGAATTTTTACGGCTAATTTATCTTCGTTGCCGTCTTGGGCTAAATTGCCAAATTGCGCGGCTTCGAGTAATTCGGCTTGTTCAGGATTCACGGCGTAAATGGCAAACGATTGAGCTGAACCAAAATGCTGGTCAACGTGCAACATATCGCTCGTGGCAAATGCGACTTTGATAGCGGTATCCATTTGGATTTCCTCCTCGTTGTTTTTGACAACGTAAATGTGGCGAGCTAGTGACATGATGGCGAGCAAGCGTGATGTTGAGCGGCATCGAACTTTTGCGAATAAATCGAGTGATACACTTCAATTTCTTCATGCGCGAAGTTAATCACCAAATTCGCCAAATCAAATAACGCCTGACGTGAACCGCGATAACCCACCCACGTTTTTTGATAGCCACCGATAAGGTCATAAAGCGGAAAACCTGCGCGTAAAATCGGAATCCCTAAACGTTCTGCGCTGGCGACGGCGTGCGAATTACCGATTAACAATTGGGCTTTGTGTTCTTTGGCGAGCAGTTCTAAATCTTCCAAATCGCCAATTTTGATTTGTTTAACGGATATATTCGCTAAAACGGGCGTGTGTGCCGTGGTAACAGCGGCAACAATTTCTGCGCCCATGCCTGCGAGTAAATGTGAAAAGGCATTGAGTTGGTCAGGGTCAGCGGCAATCGCTACGCGCAATTGTCCCAACATAAAATGCGTGTCGAGCATCGCATCTTGTAATTGTGAACGTTGGCGTTCAATGCGTTCTGGAACGGGTTGCTGACTAATATTTGCAAGCGTCAAAATCAAATCATCATTCGCCTGCAAACCATAAAGATGGTCAAACTGGTAAGTCGGAACGCCTGTTTTTTCATGTAGCAATTCACCCGATTTTTGCAACGATGCACCGATAACCAGCGTCGCCGTTGCATCACCGAGTGTTTTTAATTCTGAAATCGGCGTGCCGCCAATCGTCACAGGTGAAAAATCATCTTCGGTCAAACTACCATCAAGCGAATCTGAAATGTCTGGCACAAACACAGGACGCAAATTGAATTGTTCAATCGTACCGCGTAAGGCTTCTAAATCGCCTGACGTGAGCATTGGACTGACTAACACATTGACTTGGCGCGGACGTTTATTCGGTTTTGTTCCTGCTTCAGCCGCATTCGGCAGTAACGCTTTGATGATTTCATAAACCGTCGCCGCATAACCCGTTTCAACGCAACCCGTAAAATCAGGCGTGTTCACCATGACAACAGCAATATGGTCAAATTGTGGATAAGTTTCGCGGAATTCTTTTAAATTTCGATGCACATCTGCGCCTTGTGTTTCGGCTAAACCCGTTGTCAAAACCACAATCAACGCGGGATTCGATTTTTCGGCAATCGCTCTGATGCCTTCAATCACGTTTTCATCTGCGCCCATCACCGAGCTACTTTGATCCATCGCGGTGGTTTGCAACGGAATTGGTTCTCGAAAATGGCGCACAAAAAAGACTTTTGCAAACGCGGTGCAACCTTGCGAACCGTGCAACATCGGCATGGCGCGGTCAAAACCCAACGTGGCAAGCGTGCCGCCAACGGGTTGACTGGCTTTGAGCGGATTTACCGAAAGAGCTTTGTTGCGTTTAATGATTTCAGCCATGATTAAATCTCCTTCGCAGTTTTCCACGGTGCAGGCGCACGCACGGCTTCCCAAACAGGGCTTTCAGTGGTTAAGGACAATTGCCGCACGAGTTCGAGCATTCCTTGATAACCTTCGTAACCGAATTCGCGTTCTTGGTTAATATCGAGGAACGGAATTTTGGCTTTGAGCGCGGTGTACATATTGCGTCCGCCAGCAATCAAAATATCGACGTTGTAATCACGAACACATTTGAGCAACGCTTTCGGACTGCCGTCTTCAATCATCATCGCTTCTTCGCCCATGAGTTCACGGATTCGCGCTTTATCTTCTTCGGTGGATTTTTTCGTGCCTGTTGCGACAACGACCATGCCTAAATCTTGCAACGCCGAAATCACTGACCAACTTTTTACGCCGCCTGTGAATAATAAAACCCGCTTACCTTTTAAACGCGCTTTCCACGGTTCGAGTGCGGCTTGGATTCGAGCTTCTTCACGGGTGATAATTTTTTCAGTACGTTCCACTAAATCGGCATCGTTCAAATTTTTAGCAAAATCGCGTAACGCTTGGCTGGTGTCGCTGATCCCGTAAAAACTGCCTTCAAACCACGGCGTGCCGTATTCTTTTTGCAATTTTCGCGCGACGTTGACCATCGCTTTTGAGCAAACCATCATGTTGACTTCGGCGCGGTGCATGGTTTGGACTTCGTGAAAACGCGCATCGCCTGAAAGCGTACATAAAACGCGCAATCCCATTTCATCAAGCAACGGTAAAACTTGCCAGAATTCGCCTGCAATGTTGTATTCGCCGATTAAATTTACATCGTGGATTTTGTAATTTGGATGTTGCGGCTGTGGTTCGGGTTCGCGTGTACCGATAACGTGATTGACCATTGCATCACCTGCAATGCGATTACCTAAATTTTTTGTGCCGTAAAAACCCGCACAATCAATGGGAATCACAGGAACGTTGTAACGTTCTTCAGCCGATTTGCAAATCGCGTTAATGTCGTCTCCGATTAATGCGGGAATGCAAGTGTTATAAACAAAAACAGCAGGCGGGTTGTAGCTATCGATGGCTTGTTTGATGGAATGGAAAAGGCGTTTTTCACTGCGTCCCATGATGACATCTTGTTCGGTTAAATCAGTCGTCATGCCGATTTGATACAACTGTGAACCTGATGAGCGTGTGCCTCGGTTATCCCAAGAACTGCCCGCGCAGGCAATTGAACCGTGAACCAAATGAGCGACATCGGCAATCGGTAACAAGGCAATTTGCGCCCCGTCGAACGCACAACCACCTGCGGTTGAACCTGGTTTGGGTTTCGCGCAACCTGATTTTTCTTTCTTGTTATGTTCGCAAGCGGGTTCGTCTAATAATTCTGCAATGTCTTTGTTAGATTTCATGGCACAACCTCCGTTGTTTTTATTGTGTTATCGCAACGGGCGTGCCACGATTTAACAGTTTGATTTTATTGAGTTTATATTGATTTTGAATTGTCGTAAATACGACAAAAGGAAGTTTTTTGAAGGGATTTTGTAAGATTTGTTTTTGTGGACTAATTGATTATCTGACAGAATGGCGCAGATGCTACACCGTATTAAAAATACGAAAACATCTCAATCATTGGCAGTTTGAAAAATATCAGGAATGGGTTGCTGTGAATTATAAAAAATCCCGCCATGAAGTAACCAACTTCACTAAAACTCATCAACCCTTTCGGGAAGGCTAACGGCAGGTTTCCGTTGGACGTGCTGCGGTGAAATTATGAACCAAAACAGAGAAAACAAGAAATCAGCATGACGAACAGTAATTTATCCACGCAAATAATAGGCTTTGCGATTCATCTGTCAGGCGGTTTGCGACCTATTTCAACCGCTTTCGTGCCTGCTCGTCCTGCTGAGTGGCTGTGATTCTAACCAAATTTCAAGAAAAGAAAACAAATGACAACAATCAGCATCGACACCCAACGCGACCGCGCCGCGAAATTCTCTAAACAATTTGAAACCGCTAGTTATGAAATGGGACAGGCGCAACGATTTGTCACCGATTTTTGTGAAATCTTCGGGATTGACCACAGACGGTTGTTAGATTTTGAAACACGGGTAAAAAAATCAGGCGGCAAACGCGGACGAATCGACGCTTTTATTCCGAGCTTGTTACTGGTCGAAATGAAATCAGCAGGCGAAGATTTAGACAAAGCCTACACACAAGCAACCGAGTATTTTCACGGTTTGAAAAATGAAGAATTACCGCGTTCCGTGTTGGTGAGCGACTTTCAAAACCTGCATCTTTACAACCTCGAAACACACGCCGAACCCGTAAAAATCAAACTCGCCGACTTAGCCCAAAAAATCGACCATTTTCAATTTTTGGCAGGCTACGAACGGATTGCGATTGAAAATCAGCAAAAAATAATTTGTAAGACAATTGATTTATTCGCAGGCATTGGTGGAATTCGTTTAGGTTTTGAATCACAAGGCTGTGAAAACGTTTTTTCTTCTGAATGGGACAAAGATGCACAAAAAATGTATCAAGAAAATTTTGGTGAAATGCCACACGGCGACATCAATTTTATCGAACCTAACGATATTCCAGATCACGATATTTTATTGGCAGGTTTTCCTTGTCAGCCCTTTAGTATTGCTGGTAAAGGTTTGGGGTTTGCCGACACACGAGGCACATTATTTTTTAACATTGAAAAGATACTTGAAACGAAAAGACCGCGTGCATTTTTGTTAGAAAACGTTAAACGCCTTACCACTCACGATAATGGTCAAACGTTTGCGGTGATTTTAGAAAAACTCAAGAATTTGGGTTACACGGTTTATAGCAAGGTTTTTAATTCGTTAGATTTTGGTTTGCCGCAAAAACGAGAACGCATTTATATCGTGGGTTTTTTAGAAGCGGTTCACTTCGATTTTCCAAAACCTTTGGGATATTACAAACCTTTGAGCGAATTTTTAGAAAATGATGACGAAATTGCCCCGAGTTATTTTCTGTCGGAAACGATTAAGCAAAAGCGTTTGAATGGTGTAAAAGGCTCGCCGCCTTTCCCATCAATATGGCATGAGAATATCGGCGGTAACATTTCAGCATTGCCTTATTCTTGCGCCTTGAGAGCAGGTGGAAGTTATAACTATTTAGTTGTAAATGGCGTGCGGCGTTTAACCGATAGAGAGATGTTGCGATTACAAGGTTTTCCCGATGATTTTAAAATTGTGTTGCCTTATTCGTCATTGCGAAAAGTTGCGGGGAATTCGGTTTCTGTTCCTGTGATTAAAGCGATTGCAGGTGAAATGATTAACGCCTTGCAATTGCAACAAACTGCTAAACCAGAACCTAAACAACTGAATTTAATTTAAGGCAAAAATGAACATCATTGAAGCAAAACAAGCGTTAGACAAAGTCATTGATAAGGCGCGAGTGCATCTTTACAAACCGATTCAAATTGCTGAAATTCTTTACCGTGACAGAATCGAACAAGACATCACACTTTCGGATTTGACAACTTATCGCACAAAATCAAAAAAATGGCGTGACGTAATTTGCATTCAGTTTTTAGGTCGCACAAGTACATCATCGGCACGTTATCAAGATGATATTTTTAACGATAATGCTGTGCCACCAGCGATTTTAGAAATTTTAGGGAAAGAAAACAGAGCCACAAACGGTATTGTTGAAGCGTACATTTACCGCAAATTTTTACAACGTTTCAGCCAAGTGTCTACAGGCTTAGATTATTGTGTCATACATGATAAAACGGATTTTAAGTTGGATGAATTTTTGGCTATGTTTTGGCATGAAGCGGGATTGCGCCGAAGTATCGACAAAGTTTATGAAATCATCGTTTATGCGTTATTTGCTGTTTTAGTTGAAGCTCTTGAAGTGTCCGTTGAAGTGAGTATGAACCCTGATAAGACTGATATTCTCAGAGAATTCGCCGATTTTGCAAAAAGCGTAATTCAACTTACCCCAGAACAAACCACGATAAATCTTAAAGCTAGAATTAACCGTGTCGGCGTGACGAATGCAGCTGACCGTGGGCTTGATATGTGGGCAAATTTTGGTTTAGCAATTCAAATTAAACATCTTTCTTTAACTGAAGAGTTAGCTGAAAACATTGTTTCTTCGGTATCTGCTGATCGCATTGTAATTGTTTGCAAAGATACAGAACAAAAAATAATCGTTTCGTTGCTCAATCAAATGGGCTGGAAGTCAAAAATTCAAAGCATCGTGACGGAAAGTGATTTGCTTCGATGGTATGAAAAAGCGTTGCGCGGCAAATTTGCTGATGTAGTTGGCGATGCTGTGTTGAAAAAATTGTCTGATGAAATACAAGTTGAATTTCCAACAACAGACAAAAAAGAGTTTCTGCAATTTATCGAAAAACGCGGTTATCACAAACTGACTGGTGAAAATTGGATGTGAAAAGACGACACGGTACGAGTGGCGTTTTTGTTTGAAAAATATCAGGAGTTGGTTGCGCCGTTGGTGGAAGTTGAGAAGGTGAAAGCGAAAAGGGTGAAGAAATGAAATTTGAATGGGACGAGCATAAAAACAAAATCAACATTCGCAAACACGGTATTGATTTTCGTGAGGCGGCGTATGTATTTTCAGACCCATTTGCATTAAATTTGCCTGACATTGAAAATTCAAATGATGAAGAAAGGTGGCTTTTGTTGGGTAAAAATTTAAATGAGAAAGTGTTGTTGGTGGTTCACACGTTTCGTACTGGCGATGCAATACGGATTATTTCGGCTAGAAAAGCGACAACGACTGAGAAGAAAACTTACATGAAGAGGCTTACAAAATGAAAAAAGAATACGATTTTTCTAATGCGGAACAAGGTAAATTTTATATTCCTGTTGAAGATATAGAATTGCCCGTTTATTTAGACAAAGAAATCATCAAGTATTTTAGTGAAAAGTGTTTGATGACGCAGGATAGCTTGCAAACTTTAGTTAATGATTTGTTGCGTAAAGATATTGAAATTGCCCGAAGAGTCAGTTTGTAATTCGTCTTTTTGTTTGAAAAATATCAGGAATTGGTTGCGCTGTTGGTGGAGGTTGAGAAGGTGAAGAAAGTTAAAAAATCAACCGCATAACATCAATAAAATTACAACAATACCCGCATCGGAATCATGGCTGAAAACTGAAAACCTTGTTTTTGATAAAGTTGTTGGGCGGATTCATTTGTAGAATCGGTCAACAATGTAATTCGATGACAATTATTCAAACGCGCCGTTTCAATCGCTTGTTTTAAAAGCTGTGAACCAATGCCATTGCCGCGCTGATTTGGTAAAACAATTAAATCTTCCAACAACGCTACCCGTTGTCCAAGTGCAGTGGAAACGGTAAAAAGCAAATTCACCATTCCGACAACTTGCTCATTTTTTCGCGCCACAAGAATAAGCCCAACGTCTGGATTGTTCAAAATATGAACTAAACCACGACGTTGAGCTTCGTAATCAGGTTGGAAATCAGCTTCTTGCGAAAATAACAGCGCGAGTAGTTCACACAATTTTGGAATATCGGAAACTGTTGCAGGTGTGATTTTCATTACACGTTATACGGGCTGGCAATCCAATCACGCAAAACGGCTTCGTCACGTTCGGGCAAATACGAAAAATCACCCGAAATATCTCGAAACACCGCTTCCGCGCTATCTGTTGAAACCATTTTTCCTTTGAGCATATAAAAAAACCACGCAAACGGATAACCCGCTTGTCTATCAAAACGGGAGAGACTGTTATTTAATGAATTGCCTTTTTTACCAGTAAAATCTTCTAAATGCGGCAAATTCGTCGTTTCGATATTGATAATTTCAGCGTTCACAATTTGTTCACCAAACCGCCCCGTGTGACGATACGGGCGAATAATCCAATTTTCTGAAAGGTGTTTTGTGTGTCCCGCGCTGCTCCGATTCCAATCGTCCATAAAACGCTGTACGGGATGTTCATTGGGATGACGCTCGTTAATCACTTCCATGAAAATCGCGACATCTGTTTTTCGGCGATAAGTGTAACGCGAATGCCCAAAACAAAAACTGTCGATGCAAAATCGTTGTAACGGATCAATAAATTCTTCTAAATCTTCGGGCGGATGTGTTTCATCAACCAACATTCGGTCACTGACTTCATGGGTTTTGTCGATTTCAATCAGCGTAAAATCTTCAGCTTTTTCGCCTGTTTGTACTACGAAATAAAGTGTTCGTCCCGTTTGTTTGGTGGCAATCAATTTTTGCTCAAGTGTGTGTTCAATCAGCGTTTGCAGATTTTGTCCGCATTCAATATAAGTTCGTTCCGCCCATTCAACCAAATCTTTTGCAATTCGATTTCCTTCGGGATCGACCACGCCACCTAATCGATACCATTCATCACTCGTCAACGCCAACCGCACGGGATAATCTGGAATCAGGCTTTGTAATTTTGCGAGTAAAACCGCGTCATTTTTATCGGGAACGATTTTTTTACAGCATTCGGTAATCGTTTGTCCTGCGAGATTAAATTTAGGTTCAATCATTATTTTCTTCCGATTGAGTTGTAGAGTTAAGACGTTGCAGCGCAACTTCTCGCACATCGGGTTCGGGGTCATTTGCCAATAAATGAAGCGATTTCAATTCAACTTTTAACGAGACGGTATAACGCACTAGCCAATCTTCATCGTGAATCAAAATAGCTGCGTCTTCTGGCGACATACGTTCAGCAATAATGCACCGCACCGCAGGCGAAATATCGTTTGCCATCAATCCTAAACTGACTTCTGGCAAACGTTCAGCGACTTTTTTACGAACCTGCAAATCTTCATCTTTGATAAAACGAAACAATCGCCCAATCGGCAACCGTTTCACAATCGTTAAACGCACAATGTAATCGGGGTCGGTGGCGAGTTTTTCGAGATGGCTGAACTCGATTCTATCCGCCACGGTCATGCGAACTTCGCGGTCTGGGTCGTTTAAAAAACAAGTGATTTGTGGCGCGGGCAAGCGTTGAGCAACTACGCGACGCACGACTTCGTCTTCGTCGTTAATTAAATCGTTTAAAAACTTAATCGGTGCGTAACGTGCGGCAATCGCGCGACGTTCCCAAAAAGGGTCTTTCAAATAATGGACAGCATATTCAGGATTAAGACGAAAAAAACGGTCGATTTGCCGACCACTTTCGACAAAAACGCAAATATCGCTTGGTACACAACGCCCCATCAACAAAGTTTTGCTGCGAAATGGACATAAGCGGCAATCAGCAATCGGGACATTTACAATTGATTCGGACACAACGTCACCGTGCGTCGATAACTTCAGCGACAAGAACACCCGAAGCGTCTTCATGATTTTTGGTCAAAGATAAACAATGCTCACGACCATCGATGAGATATAAGTTAAAACGGGGATTTTCCAATTTCGGTTGAACGCCTGAAACGTCGTCGTCCATGCAATAAGTAAAATGAATATCTGGGAATTGCGCTCGCAAAAACCTGACAATCTCATCATTCAAAGGTTGCTCGGCAATCGTGTCGGCAATAACTTGTAATTGTTCAGACGTAATCATTGCGGATTCTCCAGCGTTAGCTTAAAAAATTGTTTCCGCGTTCTGACACGGAAACAATTAACATTAAAGCGGCAAAATACAATTATCAATCGGGCAAACTTTCACGCATTGTGGCACGTCAAAATCACCGTTACATTCGGTACATGTTTTTTTGCTGATTTCAAAAATGATTGCGCCTTCTTTGATGGAATCCGTTGGACAAACGGGAACACAATCTCCGCAAGAAATGCACTCATAAGTAATATATAGAGCCATGACAGCCTCCTTTGTTTATAAACGTTTTGCTTGGAGCGTTAGGGGGATTTTTGGTGGCGCATCGAGAATCTCAAAGGCATACTTTGAACCATCACCCAACACCACTTCACCGCCCCATTTGTCTGGACTATCGAATTCTATGGACTCAATAGTTTCTTCCAAATCTTTTTTGGCAACATAAAAAATCAACTTACCGTCTTCACGTTTTCTGAGCATCACGCTGGGCATGGCATTCTCCAAATGAGTAAAGTCGGGCTAGAAATCAATCTAACCCGACACATTGAACAACTAACGAATTAAATCGTAGTTATAATCGGTTGTACCCATGCCGCGCGTATCATTATCCAATTTTTCAAGCACCGCATTCACCAACGTGGTCAACATATACATTCCGCCTTCATAACCCAACGTCGTCATGCGGTGTAAATGATGTCTATCAAAAATGGGGAAACCAATCCGAATCAATGGCACTTCAAACTCAGCACCTTTATGCAACGTATCGCGTTGAATGAATTTCGCGTAAGAGTTACCAACCATAAAATCAGGTTTGTTGGTGAACATCAATGAACGGAAATGCCATAAATCGCAACCAATATGCACGGTGGCACTTTGACCATAAGGCGACGCTTTCAGCACTTCTTCACAGGCTTTTTTCCAACGTTTGTTCGCGTGGTTGACTAAAACATCGGTGACTTCAATGCCTAATTCCAACATGAATTTGGTCATCCCCAATACAAAATCAGCATCACCATAAACCGCAAACTTTTTACCGTGTAACCAAGCGTGCGAATCGGTAATCATGTCAACGTAACGACCACGTTCAACTTCCAATGATTTAGGAATTGGTTTGCCAGACAGTTCAGAAATGGTCATTAAAAATTTGTCAGTCCATTCCAAACCCATTGGAATTTCGAGTTTGGGGGCTTTTTGATGCCAAGTATCTTGAACCAATTTTTTAGTTTTTTCTAACTGCCAAGGTTGCAACAAAACAGTCGTAATCGCATTCGGCGCATCTTTGATTTCAGCCTGTGTTGTACCACCTGCATACATACGGAATTCACCGTCTGCGGGCGTGTCTAACACTTCAGATGGATCGCTCAACAACGTGAAATCGACATCCATTTCTTTCATCATGCGAGAAATAACGCGGAAGTTGCCTAAATACGTTTCAAAACCTGGCACAAAATTGATTTTGCCGTTTGAACCAACTACTTTGTCTTCCATGTGATTCAACGTGAAATAGCGAGCAATCCCTTCAAACATATTGTCCCAGCCCGTCGTGTGACTGCCGACGAAACTTGGTGTGTGAGCATACGGGGTTGGGAAATCTTGCTCAATAAAACCTTCTTTTTTCGAGTTATTGATGAACGCATTTAAATCGTCACCGATAACTTCTGCCATACACGTCGTTGAAACGGCAATCATATCTGGCTTATACAAGGCTTTGGCATTTTCAAGCCCCGCCATCATATTTTTCTGTCCGCCAAATACCGCCGCATCTTCTGTCATCGAATCCGATACACATGAAATTGGTTCTTTGAAATGACGGTTGAAATATGAACGGAAATACGCCACGCAACCTTGTGAACCGTGAACATAAGGCAATGTTTTTTCAAACCCTAATGAACACAATACCGCACCGAGGGGTTGACAGGCTTTGGCTGGGTTGACCGTTAAGGCTTCACGTTCAAAGTTTAACTTTTGATATTCTTCGGTCGTCGTCCATTGAAAGACTTCGTCAATTTTTTCTTTCGAATGCGCTTCTTCATACGCATCGCGTTTGTTTGCGAGGTTGTCTTTATATTCGTCACTACGAAATAAAGGGTAGCTCATTTGAATGTTTTCGACATCTTGGCTCATGATCTTCTCCTAACGTGCCACTAATCTGTGGACTGACGTTTATTGGATTATGTTGGGTTGTGGCATTAGCGAAGCACACAACCCAACCCTAAAAATTACGCTACCGCTTTGAGGGCTTCATCGTTAGCCACTTGGTTTTTCCAAGGGGCTTTAATGTTTTTCCAGCAAGGATTGTTAATTGTCATATCCATATCGCGGGCGAAAATGGCGAAACCATCGTAACCGTGATAAGGACCTGAATAATCCCAAGAGTGCATTTGTCTAAACGGCACACCCATTTTTTGGAAGATGTATTTTTCTTTGATACCTGAACCGATTAAATCGGGTTGAACACGTTTCACAAACTCTTCAAACTCGTAACCTGTCACGTCGTCATAAAGTAATGTCGCATTGCCCATTTCTTTAATCGTGCGATCGTAATCGTCGTTATGACCAAATTCGTAGCCAGTACCAACGACTTCCATGCCCAAATCTTCGTAAGCACCAATAACGTGACGTGGACGCAAACCACCAATGTAAAGCATGACTCTTTTGCCTTCGAGACGCGGTTTGTATTTCGCAATAACCGCTTCATATTCAGCGGTGTAACGCGCAATTACACGTTCTGCACCCGCTTTAATTGTGTCATCGAAAAGTGCCGCAATTTTGCGTAATGATTCAGCAATTTTTGTTGGACCAAAGAAGTTATATTCAATCCAAGGAATGCTGTATTTTTCTTCCATGTGACGTGCGATGTAGTTCATCGAACGGTAACAATGGATTAAATTCAATTTCACTTTTGGCGTTTTTTCGATTTCAGCAATGGTGCCATCACCTGACCATTGCGCCACCACGCGCAAGCCCATTTCTTCAAGCAATGTCCGTGAAGCCCACGCATCACCGCCGATGTTGTAATCACCAATTACCGCTACGTCGTATGGCGTAGTTTGGAAACTGTCGTCACCATCACGGTTTTCTAATACCCAATCACGAATCGCGTCGTTGGCAATGTGATGTCCTAATGATTGCGAAACGCCTCGGAAACCTTCGCAACGCACTGGCACAACTGGTTTTCCTGTTTCTTTGGCTGCTTTTTTAGCGACCGCTTCAATATCATCACCAATCAAACCGATTGGGCATTCTGATTGAATACTGATGCCTTTATTGAGTGGAAATAATTGTTCAATTTCGAGCATGATTTTCGAGAGTTTTTTATCACCACCAAAAACAATGTCATTTTCTTTGAAATCAGACGTGAAGTTCATCGTTCCGAAAGCATTAACGCCCGTCGTTCCAACGTAATAGTTCCGACGACCTGCTCTTGAATACTGCCCACAACCCACTGGACCGTGGGAAATATGAATCATATCTTTGATTGGCCCCCAAACTACACCTTTTGAACCTGCGTAAGCACAACCACGAACGGTCATTACCCCTGGTAAAGATTTACGGTTTGACGTAATACATTTGTTCGCTTTTTCGAGACTAGAATCGTTGACCGCTAAATGTTTGGCGCGATCTTTTTTTGCTTTTTCTGGATAAACTTCAAGCACTTCTTGAATAAGGGCTTCAGTTTCTTCTCTTGTCATGGCTGCCATGATGTTATCCTCCATGTGGTCGCTGGTAATCCCCAGACAAACCGTGTTGAGAAAACTTTCAATCAGGTTGGATCTGCTGTTGCAAATCCAACCTACGTTTTATTTACGCTGCTTCTGCTGCAGCTGTTTTACCGACGATGCTTTCGTCAACTTCTTCCATCACACCGAATTCCATCAACAAGTCTTCTAACTCGTCCATCGTGATAGGTGTTGGAATGATGAAGTTTTTGTTGTTGATGATTTTATTCGCCAACACACGATATTCTTCAGCTTGTTTTGCTTCTGGTTCATATTCGATAACGGTCATACGACGAATTTCAGCACGTTGAACCACGTTGTCGCGTGGCACGAAATGAATCATGGTTGTACCCATTTGTTTCGCTAATTCCATAATGAGTTCGTCTTCACGAGCGCATTGACGAGAATTACAAATCAAACCTGCTAAACGCACGCTGCCAGAATTTGCGTATTTCACAATCCCTTTCGCAATGTTGTTTGCGGCGTACATCGCCATCATTTCGCCTGAACAAACGATGTAAATTTCTTGCGCTTTGTTTTCACGAATTGGCATAGCGAAACCGCCACAAACAACGTCGCCTAATACGTCATAAAACACGAAATCTAAATCATCGGTGTACGCGCCTTCTTCTTCCAAGAAGTTAATCGCGGTAATAACACCACGACCCGCACAACCTACACCTGGCTCTGGGCCACCTGATTCAACGCATTTGATGTCTCTGTAACCAACTTTCAACACGTCTTCTAATTCTAAATCTTCCACGCTGCCAGCATCTGAAGCCATTTGCATGATGGAGTTTTGGGCTTTTGCATGAAGAATTAAACGAGTTGAATCCGCTTTTGGATCACAACCAACAATCATTACTTTTTTGCCAGCCTCTGCTAATGCGGCAACCAAGTTTTGAGTTGTTGTTGATTTACCAATACCGCCTTTACCGTAAATAGCACATTGACGTAATGCCATGATCTTCTCCTTTCTCTTTTTGGGGATGGTTGTTAATAACACTGAAACACTTGTAACAACCTAGATATAGCAACCGCTGTGCCAATGATTTTTTATTGGTTAACTCGTTGAATTTAAAATAAAATAAAAATAATTGCAGCTAAAATGTTGGTAGTATTACAAACATTTTGTATGAAAATGTTTGATAAACAACGACACAAATAATTGTGTCGCAAATGAAAGATGATTGTACGGAATCAAACAATTTTTAAGCTAAAAATTAACGCGCAACGCTTGATATTGCTATATTTTTTGAATTGGATTGATTATTGCAGCTGCGAAGACATTACCTATTTTGATATTCAACAGGAGTGGCTTATGTTTAACGATGTTTTTTCGGAGATTCTTACGGGGCTTCATAATAATGAAGTTGTGCCATATTTGGGTTCGGGCGTATTGTTCGATGCCAAAAGTAAATTGAATAGTTTGCCGATGCCTGCGGATAGCGACAGTTTGATTCTTGCTATGAATGGCGGAAAACCAATGGCGCAAAAATTAATGTATGAATTCCCCCGCGCCGCCATGAATCAAGAATTAAAGAAAGGGCGCAATTTTGTGACCAAATTTCTTGATAAAACTTATGGCGAATCGAAATGGACACGCGCCGCAATGCACGATTGGTTGGCGAGTTTTCAACCGAATTATGTTATCGACATCAACCGTGATAAGCAGTTGCAAGAAAGTTACGCAAACAAAAAGCATACGTTAATTGTTGGACTTGCGCGAATTTCGGCAACGCCGTTTCGTTTCAAAATTTTTCATTATGACGGTGAAAAATACGTTGAAATTGAACAAACTATGGTTGACAGAAGTTTGCCGATTTTGTTTAAACCAATGGGAACGCCACTGCCTGAATCGAATTACATTGCGTCCGATGCCGATTACGTCGATTACATTACCGAATTGATGGGCGGATTTGCAATTCCTGATTTCCTGAAAGATTATCGCAAAGGCAAAAAATATCTATTGATTGGATTGCCGCTGTGCCGTGATTCCGAACGGATGGTAATGAGCGATATTGTGTATTCGGCAAATGAATCAAAGGGTTGGTTTTTGCGTAAAAATCCCACGCCAAAAGAAATTCGTTATTCTAAAAAAATGAGTTTTGAATTGATTGAAGCGGATTGTCAGGATTTTTTGGATTTTGTGAAAACGAAATAACGCCTTAATTTTTAATAAAAAAAGCCCCGATTTGTGTGATTACAAATCGGGGCTTTTTCAAATCTGCTTCATGGTGATATTCAAAATTTGAATTCGATACGCAATCTGGCGGGGAGTCATATCCAACAATCGAGCGGCTTTGGCTTGTACCCAACCACTTTGTTCTAATGCGGCAATCACTCGTTCCCGTTCATCCATATTTTCATCATTTAAATCTGCGTGTTTTGTGACATTTGTCGAACGATGAGCAACGCTAATTTCCGTTTCTAGCCCCGTATTTACAATTACGTCACGGTCAATAATGCCATCGGTACTCATAATCGCCGCCCGCTCTAAACGATTTTCCAATTCACGCACATTTCCAGGCCAATGATGTTTCATCAAAATTCGTAACGCACTTTCTTTGATTTCTAAAAAACGTCCACCTTGACGTTTAGAAATTCGATTAAGTAATGCGGTTGCTAATTCAGGAACATCCTCAATTCTGTCGCGCAACGGCGGAATATAAATCGGCATTACGTTTAATCGATAATACAAATCTTCACGAAATATACCGTCTGCAACGTCTTGTTCTAAATTACGATTCGTCGCAGCGATAATGCGGATATTCACTTTTAACGTTCTATCACCGCCCACTCGTTCAAATTCACCTTCTTGTAAAACGCGCAATAATTTCGCTTGAAACGAAGCTGAAATTTCGCCGATTTCATCTAAAAATAATGTGCCATTGTCAGCGAGTTCAAAACGTCCTTTTCGTTGTCCAATCGCGCCACTGAACGCGCCTTTTTCGTGTCCGAATAATTCCGATTCCAGTAACGTATCGGGCAACGCGGCGCAATTAAGTTTTAAAAACGCGCCATTCGCACACGCTGAATTGAAATGAATCGCGCTGGCAACAACTTCTTTACCCGTTCCCGATTCGCCACGAATTAAAACCGTCGTGTGCCATTTCGCGACTTGGCGAATAATATCGAACACTTTTAGCATCGGTTCTGAATGCCCAATGATATTTTCAAATTTATAATTTTTAACCAGCGTTTGCTTTAAATAATCGCGTTCAGTCGCTAATTCATTTTGCTTGCGCTCCATGATTTGTAGCATATTGACGCTATGCGCGATTAAATTTGCGACCATTTCCATAAAACGGGCGCGTTCACCTAGAAAATCAACGGTACTGGGTTGTGCCGCAAGTACGCCAACGATTTCGCCTTGTTCAGCTAAAAGTGGTGAACCGATAAAGGGTAAATCAGGATTATAAACACCAAGCCGACTTAAAAAACGCGGTTCATCTGCAATACGTTCGACAACAATTGTACTACCTGCATCGAGAATCGCGCCGACCAATCCTTCGCCTATTTGATAACGCACTGAACGATCAATATCGCCACCATAAACTTCGCAAATACTCATTCCATTGTCGTCACGCAACGTAATCATGCCAAAATGCAAATTGGAGCGTTTGTGTAAAATTTCTAAAATTCCTCTTAATTTTTCACGAAGATTATGCGTACTGTTCAATAATTGACTGACGAAATACAGCGTATCGAGTTCGGACTCGACCAGTAAAAATCGCTCATTCATGGCTTATTACCTCGTGTTTTTTGTACAAACTGGAAAACGTAAATTAAAACAACAACCATTTGTGTAATTGGCATCGATTTCAATCATGCCATCATGTTGATTCACGATTTCTCGCGCCATTACCAGCCCCATTCCAGATTGAAAACCGCCTTGTGTTTGTGTCGTGAAAAAAGGCTCAAAAACTTTACTGCGTTGATTGATAGGGATTCCCGAACCTGTATCCGCAATGGTCACGCAAACCCAATCATTTTCAACAGCCGTGCCGATTTTAATCACACGTTCTTTACTGCTCGCCCGATTCATGGCATCGACAGCATTATCAATAAGCTGTTTGAACAACATTCGCAATTTATTATCCGAACCCAAAATAGACGGCAATATCGAATTTGGTAGCCAATCAACCACAATTCCATTCGCCAAAAATTTATGACTAAATAGACGAATTACTTGATGTAATAACTGATTCAAATTCACAGGCATTACAGCCGATTCGGGAATTTCTGGTACACAACGTTGCAACGTATTTAACGCATCTTCGCCCATTTGTTGCACTTGCGTTAATAACACTTTCAAATGCAAATTTTGGCTATCGTTACGTTGCACCATAATTTGCAATGCGGCATTCACTTGATTGAGCGGCAAACGCATTTGGTGCATCGCGCCTAGCAATGTTTCTCGAATACTACGAATATGCTCTTCTTCCGCCATCATGTTTTGTATCGTTTGCATTTGCAGTTTTTCTTGTTGTTGCCGTTGAGACGTAACATCACTGATGCTTAATAACAAATAATTTTTGGATTGCTTGAAAAAGAAATTTTCCGCACAAGTATCATCTTCCACAAACCAATTTCCCGAACAAGAAAACCAACGTGTGCCACGTTGTCCAACACCTTCAACACGAATTTCGTGATTACTAAAACCACGTGAATGTAATGTCGGATCCGCCCACAAATCACCAAATTCTTGTTGTAGCGCGTGAATAAAAAATAACGCGGGTTCATCGTGACGAAGCTCCGAAATCAACGTTTGATACATTTGGTTATCGATAATAATTCGATAGGTGCTATCTAAAACGACCATCGCCACAGGCGAAGCGTTAATCACCGATTCAATCAATTTTTTTTGATTATTCGCTTGTTGTTCAGAAAAATAGGATTGCGTGACATCGCGGTGCATTCCGATGTAATGATTAATTTCTCCCGCATTATCAAGTATCGGTGTAATCGTGACATCAGCGAGATAACGTTCACCTTGTTTTCGGCGATTAACTAAATGCCCCCGCCAAATTTGTTTGTTTGAAATGGTTTGCCACAACTCTTCATAAATTTCGGGCGGTGTCGATTTGTAAGATAATTTTGATTCATTTTTGCCCAAAATTTCTAGCTCACTGTAACCCGTCACAGTTGAAAAAGCAGGATTTACATAAAGGATATTTGCTTTTTTGTCAGTGATTGAAATAGCGATAGGAGATTGGTCAACCGCATTAAGAAAAATATCATCGGTAATTTCAGTTTCTAAGTGTTCTGCGCTTTTTTTCGACATAATTTAATACTCGGTTGCAACTCGGTTATTTATTAGGCAATGCAAGTAAAACGCCAGATTCTTAATCTCTCACATTACGCCTTGTTTCACGTAATCATACGGTAAAACTTTTGTAAGGTTTCCGACAATTGTCTTATCTCACACAGAAAAAACTGCACCGTTGTGAATCATTTTTTGTTCGCAATGCTCAAAATTCAACGCTTTCACGCGGTCGATTTCCTTGGCACAGTTGGTGCAAAAGTAGATTTAAACAATTGCGGGTGAAAGTCATGAGCGAATATCTCTTACTCATTTTAGGAACGGCATTAGTCAACAATGTTGTCTTAGTTAAGTTTCTTGGATTATGTCCATTTATGGGCGTATCGAACAAACTCGACACGGCACTCGGCATGGGCATGGCGACTACTTTCGTTTTGACCTTAGCGTCGGCGGCAAGTTGGGTGCTTGAACATCGACTATTGATTCCGTTCGATATTGGTTTTTTGCGAGTGCTGGGTTTTATTTTAGTAATTGCGGCGGTGGTGCAATTTACCGAAATGGTGATTCACAAAACCAGCCCTGTTTTATATCAAGTATTAGGAATTTTCTTGCCGTTGATTACCACAAATTGCGCGGTGTTGGGTGTGGCGTTACTTAATATTCAGGAACAATACAATTTCATTCAAAGTTTATTATTTGGTTTTGGTGCAGCATTAGGTTTTACGTTGGTGATGGTACTCTTCGCGGGGTTGCGTGAACGCTTGGCGTTAATGTCAGTCCCCGCACTTTTTACGGGAACACCGATAGCCTTTATTACCGCTGGCATTCTGTCACTTGCCTTTATGGGCTTTGCAGGACTTCCCATCAAATGAACCCTTACGAATCCTAAGAGGCGCGGTCATGTACGTTTTTTCTGCGATTATCATCTTAACGTTATTAGGATTAGCCTTAGGCTTGAGCTTGGGCATTGCCGCGAAATATCTCAAAGTTGAATCCGACCCACTCGTTGAACGTGTCGAAGCCTTAATGCCAGGTTCGCAATGTGGACAATGCGGTTTTCCTGGTTGCAGACCTGCTGCCGAAGCAGTCGTTTCTGGCGCAGCACCTGTGACACTTTGCCCTCCTGGTGGCAATGCGTTAGTAGAACAACTCGCCAAATTACTCGGTGTAGATGTGGATTTAAGTCAAACCAAAGACGCTGAACCAATGGTGGCGCGAGTAAGCGAAGATACTTGCACAGGTTGTACACGCTGTTTCAAAGTTTGCCCAACCGATGCGATTGTCGGTGCGCCAAAACAAATTCATGCGGTGGTTGCCGATGCGTGCATTGGTTGCGAAAAATGCGTGGCGGTATGTCCGACTGAATGTTTGCAAATGCACCCAATTGACGTGACTTTGCGTGAGTGGCGTTGGCATAAACCTCAACTTGCGGCGGCTTAGGAGAAATGACCATGTTTGAATTTCTTGAAAATCCTAAATTTCGCGGCGGTATTCACGCCGAAGAACATAAAGCCGAAACCTGCGATAAACCGATTGCAATGAATTTACCGTTGCCGAAAAAACTGTATATTCCCGTGCAACAACACGTTGGCAAACCTGCTGAACCAATTGTGAAAGTGGGCGAACACGTTTTAAAAGGGCAATTGCTCGCGTACAGTCAAGGCACAATTTCTGCGCCTGTTCATGCTCCGAGTTCGGGCGTGATTCTTGACGTGCAAGACTTTCCTTCGCCACATCCGTCCGCTCTGCCAATTCGCACCATCGTGATTGAAACCGACGGACAAGAAAAATGGTTCAAATACGCCATTCCTGAAAAACCGTTTGAACTCTCGCCCGAAGAAATTTGTTTGCGAGTAGGTGGCGCGGGGGTTGTCGGTTTAGGTGGCGCAGTATTCCCGTCAGCGGTGAAATTAAATTTAGGGCGCAAAAATCAAATTCACACCTTGTTAATTAACGCGGGCGAATGCGAACCGTATTTGACTTGCGACGATTTGTTGATGCAAGAACGCGCAGGTGAAATCGTCAGCGGTATTCGTTTGATGTTGCGCGGCATGAATGCACCGAAAGCGATTGTCGGCATTGAAGACAACAAAGCGCGTGCCTTTTCTGAAATGACTGAGGCAAGCAATAATTTCCCAGAAATCAGCGTCGTGCAAGTTCCCACCCGTTATCCAATGGGCTGGGATAGACAAATGTTGCGTTATTTAACGGGCAAAGAAATTCCCGCAGATGGCAGAGCAACAGATGTCGGTGTCATTATTCACAACGTCGCCACCGCTTACGCCGTTTATCAAGCGGTTTGTTTATCAAAACCGTTAATTAGTCGTGTCGTGACGGTTTCAGGTGGCGCAGTTCCTAAACCGCAAAATGTTGAAGTGTTAATCGGCACATTGATGTCAGAGGTTTTAGCGTTTTGCGGCGTTGAAAACGAAAAACTCGCGCGTTTAATCATGGGCGGGCCAATGATGGGCGAAGTCTTGCCTCACGCCGATGTTCCTGTGGTGAAAGCAAGTAGCGGAATTTTAGCGTTATCACATGAAGATATTTTTGAACCCGAAGTTAAACCGTGCATTCGTTGCTCAAGTTGCGTCACCGCTTGCCCCGTTGGATTGTTGCCGCTCGAAATGGCAAGCCGCATTAAAGCTAACAAACTCGATGCCGCTGTGGATTTAGGGCTAAAAGATTGCATTAGTTGCGGCAGTTGCTCTTACGTTTGCCCGTCGAACATTCCGTTAGTGCATTATTTCAAATTTGCCTCAGGTGAATTATTCAGCCGTCAACAACGCGAACATAAAGCCGAACAAACCAAACGCCTCGCCGAAAATCGAACCCATCGCATGGAACGAATCAAAGCCGAAGCCGAAGAAGACGCACGTCGAGTGATGGAAGCAAGGGCTGCTCGTCAAGCCGCAGAAGCACAAGCAAAAGCGCAGGAGGAAAAAGCATGAATGCAAAACCAATAAGTTCACCGCATATAAGTTCGGCGCGGCGTGTCGATGAAATTATGCGAAAAGTGATTTTTGCTTTATTACCCGCGCTGGGATTCGGAATCATCATTTTTGGCTGGTCAGCCCTGTTCTTAACTTTTGTTACGGTGTCGTCGGCGTTAGTATTTGAAGCAATTTGTTTAAAACTCAAAGGCAGCGCAATCGAATCTTATTTGCTCGATGGTTCGGCAATTGTCACAGGTTTATTAGTTGCTATGACGTTGCCACCTTATGCACCGTGGTGGATTGGCGTTGTGGGTTCGGGATTAGCGATTATTTTAGGCAAACACGTCTACGGTGGATTAGGACAGAATTTATTTAATCCTGCCATGCTCGCACGAGTCGCGCTCTTGATTTCATTCCCAATTGAAATGACAACGTGGGTGAATGTGTCACCGTTTTTCACGGGATTGGATATTTTAGAAGGTTTCAAAATTACCTTTTCAGGTGCAGAAATCAGCGATGCCATCACAGGTGCGACCACGTTAGGGTTTGTGAAAACAGGTTTTTCGCAAGCGCAACTTTTACCCGATTTGCTCAGTGATTATTCAGGTTTTCTAGCATTCATTGGATGGGAACGTGGCAGTTTAGGCGAAACCTCAACGTTATTGATTTTGCTCAGCGGCATCTGGTTAATGCGTCAAGGCGTGATTCAGTGGTTTATTCCCGTTTCATTGCTCGCTACGGTTGCTGTGCTTTCGACGCTCTTCAATCTCATCGACAGTACACATTATTTGAGTGCGTGGGTACATTTGAATTCAGGTGCGTTAATGCTGGTCGCATTTTTCATCGCCACTGATTACGTCACCTCACCAAACACACCGCTCGGACAACTGATTTTTGGAACAGGCTGTGGCGTGTTTATTTTCGTGATTCGTTCATGGGGCGGTTATCCAGAAGGCACAGGCTTTGCGGTGTTGCTCATGAATTCGGTCACGCCACTCATTGACCATTACATTCGTCCACGCATTTACGGTCGTACTCGTGACGGCAAACCGATTGAGGGAGGTTAAGTCATGAACTTGGAAACGATAAAAGCTCAATTAAAAGCGTGGCTCGAACCCGAAAATTTAGAAAAATTACGTCCAAAATTAGGTTATCAAACAGGCGTATTAGCAGGTTTTGCGTTGGCTGCCGCGTTGTTATTGGGCATGGCGGATTTAGCGACACGCGGCGTAATTCAATTACGGCTCGAAGAAGATTTAAAAGCAAAACTCGAAGAAGTTATCCCTGCTGAAATTCACGATAACGATTTGTTATTCGATACAGTCACCTTGCCATCCGCTGAGGCAAATTTAGGCGCAGCTGAAACCATTGTTTATTTGGCGAAAAAACAAGGTGACGTGAATGCCGTGTGTTTCAAATTCGTTGCGCCAGATGGTTACGCAGGCGCTATTAGTTTGGTGATGGGCATTGACAAAAATGGCGAAATTTTAGGTGTGCGCGTCATTTCACACACCGAAACCCCAGGTCTTGGCGATAAAATCGAAATCAGCAAATCGAAATGGATTTTAAGTTTCAACGGCAAATCGCTCGACAACGTCAGCTTTGAGCAATGGGCAGTTAAAAAAGACAACGGTATTTTTGACCAATTCAGCGGCGCGACGATTACACCTCGAAAAGTGGTTTTAGCGATTCGTCGTGGATTGGAATTCTACAAAGCAAATCAAGCCACATTGCTCGCTACAGGAGAAAAATTATGAATCTGTCGATATTTTTTTCACCCGAATATAAAAGAATTGCCCGTGATGGACTTTGGGATAACAACGTTGTCCTCACGCAAAATTTAGCATTATGTCCGTTGCTTGCGGTGACAGGAACGGCGACGAATGGTTTAGGAATGGGGCTTGCGACGATTGCTGTGATGGTCGCCTCGAATGGCATCGTGTCTTTGAATCGCCATTTAATTCCGTCTGAAATTCGGATTCCCATTTTTGTATTGCTTATTGCCGCGCTGGTGACGCTAGTTGATATTTGCCTCAATGCGTGGATGCACGAATTGCACAAAGTGTTAGGTTTATTCATTCCGTTGATTGTGACGAATTGCGCGATTTTAGGGCGCGTCGAATCCTTTGCCTCAAAACAAGAACCGCTGCCGTCGCTTTGGGATGGTTTCATGATGGGCGTTGGTTTTACGCTAGTAATGGTGATTTTAGGCGCGATGCGTGAAATCAGTTCAACAGGAACACTATTTGCCAATGCGTCCGTTTTGCTCGGCGAGAGTTTCCGTTTTATGGAACTGACCGTGATTGATGATTACAAAGGTTTTTTATTAACGGCGTTGCCGCCAGGTGGTTTCATTATGCTGGGATTTTTAGTGGCGATGAAACGGTTATTTGACCAAAAAGCGGAGAAAAAATCATGAATATCGGCGTGTGCTATGCCGAAGCAGAACGGCAATTATGGGTTCGTTTAGAAGTGCCAGACGACAGCACGATTCAAGAAGCTATCGAATTATCAGGCGTTTTAAAGCAATACCCACTTATTGATTTAACGTCACAAAAAGTTGGTGTTTACGGCAAATTAGCGAAGTTGGACGCGCCAATTCGAGAAGGCGACCGCATTGAAATTTACCGAAAAATTACCGCAGATCCACAACAAGTACAACGTCGCCGTGTCGATGTTTAAACACAAAGTTTTTTAATCAGGAGAATCAAAATGTTACTCGCAAATTATGACAAAGAAGGTCTTTTATTCATCACTTCGGTGTTGGGCAAAACCAGTGACAAAAAATTCACCGCATTTCGTGGTGATTTAATTTTAATTCAAGGCGAATTAAACGATGGCGTTCACATGCCACCAAAATTGTTGTTGAACCAAGCGGCAGTTTTAGCGACTGATGAAAAATTCGTGTTTGTAAACGGGATGTTTCATGAACTCGCACAAGTTCCTGAGTTTATTTCAAAATACAAAACGGCTTTAACACCCGAAACCGTTTTAGTGATGTACGTTGAAAACATTGCTGAAAATATGCAGATTGAATTGGAAGGTTTAACGTTCAAATTTGTGCCATATCGTGACGGCATGGTGTGGAATGAAACTTTAGAATTGCTCTATATTGAAAAAGCCGATTTAAAAGGTCAAACTGCCGAAGATAAAGTTGTGACGATGTTTGACGCGGCGAAAGATTTCAAAATCAAAACTGCGCCCATTGCGTTTGAAGACGCTTTGACGAAAACCATTTTTGTGAAAAAAGAACTACATAGCGGCCCCGTTTAAAAATGGCAACGTTCAAAAATCTTGCTATCAGTGAAGCGGCACAATTTATTGCTGAAAAAAAGCCTGTGATTTTGGATTGTCGTGATGTGAAAGATTATCGCGCGGGGCATCTTGAAAATGCCATGCACTTGCATGAAAAACTGCGCGATAGCCTGATTCAAAAAGGCGAAAAAGAGCAGCCTTTTTTGATTTATTGCTATCACGGTCACGCCAGTGAACATGTGGCGGAAATGTTTAGCGATTTTGGTTTTAAAGAAGTCTACAGCCTCAACGAAGGTTATACGGGTTGGCAGGCACACCACAAACTTTAGAGGTGAAAAATGAGTCAATTACCACGAGAACTAGCTTTGCGAATTGCGTTAGCAGCCCGCGTTTTACCTGACGTTAACGTGCAAAAACTAATTGAAATTTTGCATGAAAAAGTCGGCACACCATTGGATGATGAAAAACTCAAATCGATTACGGTCACGAATTTAAAAACGGGCATAGGCAGTTTGGATGGCGAAGAAGACGGCGAAGACATTGATATTGGTTTAGAAAATATCAAATTGGCGGTACGTTATTTGTGGGGCGAAGAAACAGATGAAAATTTGCCTGAAGTTCAAGCGTATAAAGAAGGTGATATGCCCGAATCGATTCGCGTCGGCGTTGCGTCAAATAGCGATGAACTGCTCAACGGGCATTTTGGTTCGTGTCTTCGTTTTTTGGTTTATCAATTGTCACGCGATGAACACCGTTTGATTGATATTCGCTCAACGATTGGCGCAGATGATTCGGACGACCGCAATTTGTTTCGTGTCAATTTGGTCAAAGATTGTCACGTTTTATTTATGCAATCAATCGGAGGACCAGCAGCAGCAAAAGTGATTCGCGCTGATATTTATACGATTAAAATTCCCGATGTGATTGATGCTGTTGAACAGTTAAAAACGTTTCAAAAAGTGTTCGATGCTCCGCCGCCTTGGATGGCGAAAATTTTGGGGCGGACGGGCGGACGGTGGATGAGGGGTGTGATTAAAAGTGAGGGGAATTCTGTAAAATACTGTCATTTGGATTGACATAAACCATGACTCAACATAGCGACCAGATTTTCATTAGCCGACTCAATCAACATCCACAACTTCGTAAACGAGTGGAAACGTTACT
>CAINDC010000219.1 GCA_903847275.1 uncultured Pseudomonadota bacterium | reverse complement strand
CCAGCCTTACTTTTTCGACTTTTATCGTGTATCCGATTCAGTTGTGGACGGAAACTTTCCCAGTTAATATGTGCATTTAACCCAACTAACGAATCTCCTGCATTTGTTAACGCTGCAATTCGGTCTTCTAGGCTCGCAAATCTTTGTTTCATTTTTCTGTTATGGCTTCATGCTGTGATTGTTTAGTAGAATATCAAAAAAAGTGGTTGTTTTGAATTATTAGAGGTGACCTTATGCTTATTTTCGAGGCAATGACGGTCAATTAGTCCGAATGTTTTTTCAACACGCCATGTATAAAATTGGTCATGATGATTTAGCACTCAATGATTTAGTTTATTTAGGTGGCGGAGAAATTGAACAAATCCGAAACGCAAATCCTTTGCCGAATACGTTCGCGTTAAATGCGTTGGCGTTTTATCAAATTTATACGCAAAACCCCATCGGGTATTTGGGTTATCTTTATTTTCTTGAGTATTTACCTACTACATCGAGTGGTCAAAGTTATATACAGTTTTTGGAAAGTTTAGGGATTCCTAAAGAAGCTATGACTTTTATTTATGAACACGTTACTGTTGATGTTGCACGCAATAAATTGATGGATAAATACATTGACCTAATTATTCAAAATCAGAGTGATTTGGACAAAATCATTTATGTCGTGCAAGCAACGGGGAAACTTTACGTCGATATGTTACTTGCCGCTTTTGAAGCAGTCGAAAAACCCAAAATTTTCGCATAAATAGTTTCCCTTGTGCTTAAAAACCTAATTCATACAAGACCCGAACAGGTATTCTGATTGCGTATAAAAAGTTAACTGCGTTTACCGTGTAACATAGTGAAATGTTGCACACTTGCCACCTGTAAATTGATTAGGTTGTTGTACGCTCAACCGAACATCTGGCATTTACAAGCCTTACAGCGTTCTAAATAGCATTACTATTTACATCTTTGCGTACTAGGTTTATATTTCACCATGTAATTTTTCAATTCTAATAAAGGTGATTTAAATGACAACGACAATAGCAGCGTCAATACCATCTATTATGCAATCTCTCACATCTATAAATAATCTACAACCACCTGCTACACCGATTACTTTTAGAGAACTTGAAGCTATCTCGGGAATTAGTTCTCCGCGTGGTGCTGGAAATGTAGGTAGCTTTATAAGTACGGGCGGTAACGTAGATACATACGCTTAATTCATTACTTAGCTAATCAATAAAACCCGCACGTCTTTTAAGATTTGCGGGTTTTATGTTTTATGGCGTATCGTATTTTGTCGCGGTAAAAAATCTTTCACAATTGAACCCTGTACGACAATTAAAAATTGATTCGGAGTGTACCATCAACCTAAACCACCAACATTAATGAACCTTACAGCGTTCATTATCAATGAGTTACTGTAAATGTTACTACATTTTGTTGTAGTGACTACTAAAGAATCATGGTTTACGACGTTCAAATATTAATACCTACGCTATTTTAATTAATTTATAATTGGCAAAAAATATCATTAAAATAAAAATTGAGGTTATTAAAATGTTAACTAAAGACGCAGCAATTCTCATTATGAAATCAAGCGGTCGTAGGAATAGGTATTTCAAGACCTTTGAGCATAAATTCGAGCATCTGTCGCCAATTGTCAAAGCAAATATATCGAGTTAATGCCCGAATATCATCAAAAAACGTCTTT
>CAINDC010000218.1 GCA_903847275.1 uncultured Pseudomonadota bacterium | reverse complement strand
TCGAGCTGCTGATTTTATCGTTTGCAGTGATGCAGATTTGAATGACCGTTGCGTGGAGTTTTTGAAACAACATTGTGGCGGTAAAAAAATTCATCTAATCGAAGCGGATGAATTTGATACTAATGGCAAAACGTATCACCTGCTAAAACAAGATAATTTCAAATCAATGTACATTCGGATATTGCGTGAACTCCAAGCAGGTAAAAAACCTTTTGTTGGTTGCACCTCGAAAAAAGAAGCCAAACGCTTACACAAATTTTTAATTGAGCAAGGCATAGAAGAAGAACAATTACTGCTGATTCACAGTGATAATCGTGGTGATGAAGCGCAAAGTCGATTCTTAGCAGACCCTAACAGTGAAGCAGAAAACTATCGTTGCGTAATTCACTCACCTACCGTTGGTTCAGGTGTTAGTGTTGAGGTCGGAGAATTTTCAAATGTGTATTTATTGCACAGCGGAAATATCACCTCTAACGAAGCGTTTCAAATGACAGCGCGTTATCGTAAAGCGAAACATATTTACGTTGCATTTGGAGCGCAACCTGAATGTAATCGCATGACGGATGAAGATTTATTGCACGAAGGTTATAGCAAAATGGTGTCGCATTATACCGACCGTAAAGGTACTGCGAATGAATTAGGTAAGGCTCGTATTGCATTACACGCTGAACAAAATGCCGATAAAAATGACTTCCAAAATAACTTTGCTTTGTTAGTGGAACTCAAAGGCGGCGTACTCGATTACAGCTTAATTGACCAATCATTAACTCAAGAAGAAACAGCTACCATTAAAGGCATTACTCAACGAGCTAAGAAAGCCGATGTTGAAGCGATTACGGTTGCGTCTGATATGAGCAGTGAAGAATTTGATGCACAGAAAAACGTTGCACCAACGCAAGCAGATAGTTATCGTCGTTACCGTTATTTGACTAAACAAATGGCTGGCTTACCGTATGCCGCTATCACTGAATCAGACGTTGAAAACTTTATCAATGATGATATTAAGCGGGTTATAAATTTAGAAAATCTCAAGGCGAGTATTCCAGCGTGCCTTGCATGGGATAAAAATAATTCCCTAACTCAAGAACGATTTAAATCGAAAACCTCTATCAAGACCGTGATTGAACCAATGATTGAACGATTACTTTCTGAAGATGTGATTGATGTAAATGTTGCGCTTAGAGAATGTGAATATCTGCAACAGCACGCCGCTGAATTAGCCTCAAATGGCATCGGTAATTACACGCAAATTGGTTCACGTCCTGTGACTACGCTTGGAAATTTAGTGCGGCAGTTCGGTTACAAAATTGGCTTTTTACAAATGCCTCGTCAAGACGGAAAACGAGTACGGCAATATCAACTTGAAGAAATTGAGCATATCCATCGTTACGTTTCAAACCGTCAGTCGGCAGGTTTAAGTAGCGTGGTACGTTAGTCGCCAGTTATGTGTTTTAAAGAAGAAAACAGAGGTTAGTGTGCCACCAAAAATGGGAATTTAAGCAACATAAATAATGCAAAATACAAAGTTTAACGCTCATGTTCACGCTCTATTTCATGACTGAGTTCTAAATCTTTTTCTGCTTGTTTGCTGTATTCCAATGCTTTGAGTAGTTGAGTGCGTAGTTCTGGCGCAATGGGCTGATTATTTTTTAATTCAGGTACTGAATTACCAAATTTTTGTCTTAAC
>CAINDC010000217.1 GCA_903847275.1 uncultured Pseudomonadota bacterium | reverse complement strand
GAATCCCGATGTAACTTTGTTTAATGCTGGGTCACGAAAGTGGCTTTAAAAAGGCTTGAGCCGTGTGCGGGGAAACTTGCACGCACGGTTCTTAGGAGAGTCGTGGCTGGTAACAGTCACGGCTTATCCGATAACTCACCCGACGGTGTAATCGCCTTGATTAAGTGGCTGTCCTTCAAACAAATCGACAAAAGCGGCAACGGCATCTTGTTGGTATTGTTGCGTGCTATCAAATTTAATTTTCATCGTTGATTCTTGTCTTGTTCTTGTTGAATAAAATGCGTGAGTTCATCTTCACTGGGTAGATGCACGAGATATTTAGAAACGAAAATTTGTTGTGTCATACCTGCCGTTGCATATTTCACCAACTGGGCGTTTTTACTGGCACACAGAATAATTCCAACGGGCGGATTATCGCCTTCTGTCATTTCGTTTTCAGCGTAATAATTCAAATAAACATTCATTTGCCCTGCATCAGCGTGACTAAATTCACCTAGTTTCAAATCAATCAACACATGACATTTCAAGATTCGATGGTAAAAAACCAAATCAATGAAGTAGTGCGTGTTATCAAACGTAATCCGTTTTTGCCGTGCTTCAAAACAAAATCCTTTGCCCATTTCAAGCAGGAACGTTTGCAAATGGTCGATGATTGCTTGCTCTAAATCCAATTCGCTGTATTCGGGTTTTTCAGATAGCCCTAAAAACTCCAGCATATACGGGTCACGAAAAACATCTTCAGGTGTTAATCCTGAACCTTTTGCGTGTTTTTCAAGTACCGCTGATTTATCACTGCTTAAACCTGTACGCTCAAAAAGCATACTGTTCATGGCGCGTTGTAATTCTCGAACTGCCCAATTATTTTGAATCGTTTGATTGGCGTAAAAATCCCGTTTGATTGCGCTATCGGCTTTCAAGAGTTCAATAACGTGCGAAAAACTCAAACGATTTATCATCAAAAAAATATCTACAGTCGAGGATTCAGGCGTTATTTGCTTATGCTCAGAAGGCGTGGCTTCAAGGAAATTTAAAACAGGCGCATCTTTCAATTTGAATTGGTCGGACAGCGTCTGACCAATTTGTGGGTAAGTGATATAGAACTGGCGAAACAGTTTTAAATTGGTAATCCCTAAACCTTTGATGCCGCGTTGCTTCAATGAATCCGCGAGTTTTGATAACGTTTTACTGCCATATTCTGCGCGGTCTCGTCCGTGTTGCTCGTACTCAAGCAAATAAAAACCTATCGTCCAATTACGCAACGTCAACGCCACATTCACCTGCTTTTGTGCTTGCTGTTGAAAATAGCCGCTCGTTTCAGCAATGCAGGTTGCTAAATCATCAAGATTACCGTTGACCACGCTTACACCGTTCTAAACACTTCAACGCCGTGATTTTTCATCATCAACACCGCATTCGTTTTAAGTTGGTCGTTATTTTGGAAACCTTCGTCTAAACAAATCACTCGTGACGGGCTACGTTTTGCCATCTCTGAAATCAAGTCATGCGTTAATTCTTTTTCAAGGCAAATCAATAACGCGCCATCGGCGATACTGAAAACCGTTTTATCGCTTAACGTCAATTTTTCAATCGGCGTGGTGAGTTCAAAACCTGACTTGAGCAATAACTCAAATAAAATCGCTTCTTGCTCGGCTTGTGGGTTGATATGGTCAACAAATTCATCTAACGCAAATTGAATCGCTTCAGCCGTTTTTTCAACGTTTGCATCCCACACTTTGAAATTAGATTTTTGCAATTTAAAAACTTTAAAACCTAAATCTAACGGCGCGTTGGATTCGTTCAATTTATCGACTAAATCCGCTTTCGCTTCGTTTGCAGTTTGCTCGGTTTTGATTTTGTTGATAACGCGGCGGATACGTTCTTTGCCAATTTCAGCGATGTTTTTATAACCTGCTTTGAAGGCTTCGCTGTCTTTGTCGCACGGTTCGGGTAATTGCACCATGATGAATTTGCGATTGCCGCCGTCTTCTAAGTTATGTTGAATTACCGCATGGGCTGTAGTTGATGAACCTGAGAAAAAATCAAGAATGATTGAGTCTTTTGTTTGCCCTTCGACAAGTTTAATAATGCGATGAATCAATTTAATTGGTTTTTTTCCATTATCAAATTCAATATCACCTTCATTATGTAAATTATTTATTCCAATGTCTGTCCAAATATCACCGATTGTAGTGACAGGTACGGTTTTTTTATCTACAACGCTCAGTTTATCTGATGCAAATAGAACTTCCTCTCGATTAAAAGAGATTTTTTTTAACCCCGTAGCAGTTACCACATCTCTGAAAACACCATCTTTTGGACTATCTTTAAATGAATCATTTACAGCGGTTCTGATTATTCGATGAGCATTCGCAATGCACCATTGTTCTTGTTTATCTTCTTCTATTTCCTTTAAATAATTATTTAATGTTGAAAAAGTCCAATCCTGAACTGGTAATTTAGGGTCATCAATAACACGGCTATATCGGTCAAAAGCATCGTCCCAAGAACATGGGACTAAAACTTTATTTAATATAACGTTATCTTTATTTTTTCCGTAAAAAAAGAGAAATTCTTTTATTTTTGGAATTTTTTTAGATACATGGGACATTTTCATTCCCGATAAATGTGACATTTTCACAGATACACATGAAATAAAATTTTCCTCGCCAAAAATTTCATCACATAATCGTTTTAAATTTGCTTGCTCATTGTCATCAATTTGAATGACAACAACCCCATCTTCACGCAATAAATTCTTTGCCAAAAACAAACGCGGATACATCATGTTGAGCCATTTGCTATGAAAACGCCCATCGGTGTCTTTGTTGGTCGAAATGGCACGCCCTTCGCCGTCTACTTGCCCCGTGTATTCAAGATAAGTGTTTAAATTTTCAGCGTAATTATCGGGATAAATGAAATCACTGCCTGTATTGTAAGGCGGGTCGATATAAATCATTTTGACTTTGCCGAGATAACTTTTCTGCAACAACTTCAAGACTTCTAAATTATCGCCTTCAATGTAAAGATTTTCGGTTGTGTCAAAATCCACGCTTTCGTCACGCTCTGGAACAAGCGTTGCAACGCTGGATTGTTTAATGGTTTGAAAACAATTGCTTTTGCCAGCCCAATTCAAACCAAAACGTTCTTTGCCAGCGTCCACGTTTTCGCCTAACGTTGAACGTAATTTATCGAAATCTATTTTGCCGCCTTCGGTGAAAACTTCGGGAAATAAGGCTTTGAGCTTTTGCTGTTGAAGGTCGGTTACGTCCATTGACGTGAGCGGAAACGATTCGATAATGCTGTCTGTCATAATGTGTTATGTGTTCTTTTGTTAAGTTAAACAATGTTCCAACTGATGAAAAATAGCGTTTGTTGGTGTTCTTGTTGCTCTAATCGTTTTTCAATTTCATCAATCAATTCATCTTTAGCGCGATTGATTTCTTTTGCGGCTTCATCGTAATCGCGCCATGCGGCATCACGTTCAGCTTCACATTTTTTGCGTTCTTTTTCTAATTTGAGTTTGGCAGGTAAATTCGGAGCTAGTTTTGCCTGTTTTTTTAAGTCTTTGATTTGGTCTTCTAAATCTTTGAGGGTCGTTTTAAGTGAATTGCGGCGGTCTTCGCCCCATTTATCGAGCTTTTCTAATTCTTCATCGAAAAACGAACCATTACGCATTCCGATTTCTTCAATCAAATCGGATTTTTGACGTTTTAAATTTTGGTTCAGCAACGTTTCTTCTTTACTCGGTAACGTTACAAAACCGCCTTCAACGTTGGCTTGCAATGAAAATAAGCGATGGCAAGCATCGTTTTCTAACAACACGCCGTCTGCTGTTGCGCCGCTAAATAGCAAATAATCTTCGACTTCAAAACTGGATACCCTTAAATGCGTTAATTCTAACCAGCCCGATTGCCCGACTAATTGTTCTAGTACGCTGATTTTCTGTGGGCTTGCGCTGTAATCAAAACATAAATGTGCATTTGGTGATGGTGCAGATTTACATGATTCAATGATATTTTCTGCTAACGGATGCCCGATACGATAAACGTGAACATCTTCAACGTGCTTGCCTAATCGGTATGTGCCAAGCGGTATGTTTGCCTTCGAGTAAGGATTTTCGGTTAGCTTGAAAGAATAATCGGATTCAAAAAATACCGCGTTATCGTTTAATTTGAATTGCGTAACGCGCCACAACCAATTTTCATATTTTGACAAATACTCGCGGCTTGCTTGTAAATTGATGCGTAATTTTTCGTGAACTTCTTCATCGAAATTTTCAAGCAGTTGTTGACGGGTTTGTTGGATTGCTGTGCTGATGCTTTCTTCTAAATCATTTTGTAATTCGTTAAAAGCAGATTCAATTTGTTCGGGCGTGCGGCATTCTTTATAAATTCGAGCAATGCGTTTTTCAAAATCAACACCACTTTCGATGCTACCTAAAACTTCATCACTCGAGCCAAAAACACCATCGAATAACTTGAATTTAAGATTGAGTAATTCATAAACTCGTTGGTCAGCAGCATTAGCTTTGTTGAGAAAGTTCACAACAACGACATCGAATTTTTGCCCGTAACGATGACAACGACCAATGCGCTGTTCGATGCGTTGCGGATTCCAAGGCAAATCATAGTTGATAACGAGTGAGCAAAATTGCAGGTTAATTCCTTCAGCGGCGGCTTCGGTAGCAATCATCACCGTTGCTTCTTCTCTGAAATAATCCACCAACGCGGCACGCATATCAGCGGTGCGTGAACTGGTTACTTTATCGGTGTCTTTATAACGCTTAACCCATGCTTGATAAATGGCTTGTGAATTTTTATCAGTATTCGTGCCGTTGAATAAAACGATTTTACCTTCGTAGCCCTGTGTTTCGAGTAAATTTCGTAAGTATTCTTGTGTGCGACAGCTTTCGGTAAAAATAATTGCTTTCTTTGTGGCACTTGTTTTTGATGCGGATTGCTGTGCTAATCGCTCTAATTCTGTAAATCCTTTTTCAAGGGCTTTGAATAAAATCTCACCTTTTGAATTACGCTGTATGGATTCAGCCAGTGCAGAAAATTCTTTCAGTGAAGCCATTTCTAAACGAATGTTGGCTATGTCGGAATCGGTATAAATTTTTTCTTTTTTTGTTTCCGATTCGTCCGCATCATCGTATTCATCAGCCAATTCATCGCAAGTGTCGTAATCGTCAAATAAATCAAGTGATACGGTATCTTTGGGATTATTGGAAGTGACAATGTTTTCTAACTTATCAGCTAATTTTGCCAACGTTCCCGATATGGCATAAGTAGAAGAAGCCAGCAAACGCCGTAAAATCAATGTCATCAATTGCCGTTGACTAGCTGGCAAGGCATAAAGATTATCGCCTTGTAAATAATCCGAAACTAATTCGTACAAACGTTGTTCGTCTTGCGATGGATAAAATTCTTCAACTAAGGCAATGCGATTTGTGTAACGGATATATTCCAATACTTGCCGCCGCAATGTACGTTTGCAAATGGGCTTTAATCGTTCTTTTAACTCGTTGAATTGTTCAGGCGTGGCATTGCTATTAACGCGGCTGTATTGCGATTTAAAACTTTTCAAATCACCAAAAGCGTAATCATCAATAATGCTGACCAAACCATACAGTTCAAGCAAACTATTTTGTAGTGGCGTAGCAGTAAGTAAAATTTTAGGCGCGTCTCCTAATGATTCTTTAATCGACCGTGCGATTTTGTTCGATGTTTTATACACATTTCTCAAACGGTGCGCTTCATCGATAACAACTAAATCCCATTTAACTTTTCGCAAGTACGGTTCTTTTGATTTCGCAAACTGATAGGAACACAGCACAATTTCAGATTGATTGAACGGATTTAAATTTCCTGACTTAATGAAATCGTTAAATGATTTTGCTTCTAATATCGTCGATGACAGAAAAAATTTATCTTGTAGCTCTTGTGACCATTGTTTGCGAAGATTCACTACCGTACACTTTTTACGCCCGTTTTTCATAGAATCAGACTGAATTGAGGCAACGCTTGCCCGTTGCGAAGAAAATAATTTAATAATCGTTTTCCAAGCTGAAATAAACTCAAATCACAACGGTCTGTTCGATG
>CAINDC010000216.1 GCA_903847275.1 uncultured Pseudomonadota bacterium | reverse complement strand
GTATTTTGAAAATACAATGTTAAATCCGTTAAAAATAGTGTCGTTATTATAATATTACCAATGTAACGGCACTTCAGCAAAATTGTGTAGGAATCTTTATGTATGAGTTTGACTTTAAAAAAGTCAAAAGTAGAATGACAGCAGTGTCACAACAAATTCCATTCCAGTTTTAAGACTGGATTTTTTATTTTTACTCCAAAGGAAAAACTCAATGAGTCACACTTTATACACCGCGAATGCCCAACGGGTTCAACGCTGTGAATTAGCGGTACCTGGTACAAGCCCTGAAATGTTTGAAAAAGCGTTAAAAAGCGGCGTGGATTTTATCTTTTTAGATTTAGAAGATGCGGTTGCACCTGATGATAAATTACGCGCTCGTAAAAACGTGATTGAAGCCATTAATGATTTAGATTGGAAAGGTCACGGCATTACAGTTTCAGTTCGTATCAACGGTTTAGATACGCAATATATGGTGCGTGATGTAGTGGATTTAGTTGAACAAGCGGGCAGCAAAATCGACACGATTTTGATTCCAAAAGTGGGTGTTTATAGTGACGTTTATATGGTTGAATCCATGTTGAATCAGTTAGAAATGCAACAAGGTTTGAAAAATAAAATCGGTATTGAAGCGTTAATTGAAACTGCATTAGGCATGGCAAACGTTGAAGATATTGCCAAACAAGGCGCGTTAGGCGGACGTTTAGAAGCGTTGCATTTTGGCGTGGCGGATTATGCGGCGAGTAATCGCGCCAGAACCGTCAACATTGGCGGTTTGAATCCTGATTATCCTGGCGATCAATGGCATTTTGCGTTAAGTAGAATGACGGTTGCGTGCCGTGCTTACGGTTTACGCCCGATTGATGGTCCTTTTGGCGATATTAAAGACCCAGAAGGTTATATTGCTGGCGCGAAACGTGCGGCGGCTTTAGGTTGCGAAGGAAAATGGGCAATTCATCCGTCACAAATTGCCTTGGCAAACGATGTTTTCACGCCACCAGAATCCGAAGTCACGAAAGCGAAACGCATTTTAGAAGCCTTAAAAGAAGCCGCTGCACAAGGTAAAGGCGCGGCAGCGTTAGACGGTCGTTTAATTGACGCGGCTTCGGAACGAATGGCAAATAACGTTGTTCGTGCGGCTGAAGCGATTGCGGCAAAAACGCGCTAAATCACAATCTTAATTGCTAAAAACGGTACTAAATTAAACAAATAAGTACCGAGTTTATAAAAAGCCATCCCTGCATAGTGAATGGTGTCGAATTTTTCTTCCGACAAGTTAAACCATTTGCTATGCAATCGAAACAGCCTATCGTGACAAATTGTGAACACCAAAAACCACAACGTCACAATGCCCAAATTAATGATAGCTGCCCAGCCTAAAATGCTACTCAAAATTTCGATTGTCATGTCGTTTTCTCCAAACTTGTTTGTAAGGCTTTATAATGCTGGTTGGTTTTATACCAGTAATTATTTCAACTCAATAGGAAAATCTATGGATATTCATGAATATCAAGCCAAAGAATTGTTAAGTGGCTATGGCGTAAAAATCGCCGAAGGGGGCATTGCTCACACACCTGAAGAAGCGGTGCAACGTGCGCGAGAAATCGGTGGCAATATTTGGGTCGTTAAAGCTCAAATTCATTCTGGCGCACGCGGTAAAGCAGGTGGCATTAAAATTTGTAAAACACTCGATGAAGTCAACGTCGCAACGGGTGAATTATTGCATAAAGTGTTAGTCACGCATCAAACGGGCGCGGCTGGAAAATTATGCGACAAAGTTTATGTTGAAGCAGGTACAGACATTAAAAAAGAATTGTATTTTTGTTTCTTGGTTGACCGTATTTCTGAACGTATCGTCATGGTCGGTTCTGCTGAAGGCGGAATGGAAATTGAAGAATTAGCTGAAACTAATCCCGATGCGATTACGAAAATTTACATCGAACCAGCCGTTGGTTTACAAGATTATCAAGTACGCGAAATGGCATTTGCAATGGGATTAGCACCTGAATTGATGAGTCACGCAGTTAAAACTATCAAAGGTTGTTATCGTGCGTTGCGTGATTTAGATGCCAATATGCTTGAAATCAATCCGTTAGTGATTACAGGTGCAAATGAATTGATTGCCCTTGATGCCAAAATGGGCTTTGACGAAAATGCATTATTCCGTCGTGCAAAAATTGCGGATTTGCGTGATAAAACGCAAGAAGACCCACGCGAAACCGCCGCTGGCGATCATGGTTTGAGTTATGTTGGTTTAGACGGTGACATCGGTTGCATGATTAACGGTGCAGGTTTGGCGATGGCAACGATGGACATGATTAAACTCGCTGGCGGTGAACCTGCGAATTTCTTGGACGTAGGTGGTGGCGCGTCAGCCGAACGAACTGAAAAAGCGTTCCGTTTAGTCTTAGCCGATACCAATGTTAAAGCGATGTTGGTCAACATTTTTGCAGGAATTAACCGTTGCGATTGGATTGCTCAAGGTGTGGTGCAAGCTGTGAAAAATATCGACATGAAAGTGCCGTTAATCGTGCGTTTATCAGGTACAAATGTTGAAGAAGGTCGTCGCATTATCGCTGAAAGTGGTTTGCCCATTATCACCGCTGAAACGTTAGCCGAAGCCGCAGAAAAAGCGGTTGCTGCACGCAATCAAGTTGTCGCAAATCAAGGAGCATAAACAATGGCACAATTATTAACGAAAGGAGTTAAATAGATGGCAATTTTTATTAACGAAACCACAAAAATTATCGTTCAAGGTTTTACGGGCAAAATCGGCACGTTCCACGCGCAAGACATGATTAACTACGGTTCAAACGTGGTTGGCGGTGTGACACCAGGTAAAGGCGGACAAAAACATTTAGACCGCCCCGTTTTCAACACGGTCAGAGAAGCCGTTGAATTGGCAGGCGCAGAGGCGAGCATCATTTTCGTACCACCCGCGTTTGCCGCAGATTCAATTATGGAAGCAGCTGCAGCTGGGATTAAATACTGCGTCGCGATTACTGACGGCATTCCGACACAAGATATGATGCAAGTGAAAAACTTTTTGCGTCGTTTCCCAAAAGAAGAGCGTATGGTTTTAACAGGGCCAAATTGCGCGGGAACAATCACGCCAGAACGTTCGATGCTCGGCATTATGCCTGGTCACATTTATATGCGCGGAAATGTCGGCGTGGTGGGACGTTCAGGCACGCTCGGTTATGAAGCCGCCGACCAAATGAAACGTTTAGGGATTGGTATTTCAACGTCTGTGGGCATTGGTGGCGACCCGATTAACGGCAGTTCGCACCGCGATATTTTTGAAAAATTCGAGCAAGACGACGAAACCAAAGTCATTTTGATGATTGGTGAAATCGGTGGTCCGCAAGAAGTGGATGCGGGAATGTTTGCCAGAGAAAACATGAAAAAACCTGTTGTGGCGTACATTGCAGGTTTGACTGCGCCAGAAGGTCGTCGTATGGGTCATGCGGGGGCGATTATTTCGTCAGCGGGTGAAAGTGCGGCGGAAAAAGTCGCGATGTTGCGTGATTTAGGCGTAACGATTAGCCCAACGCCTTCGGCGATGGGTGAAACGGTGGCGAAGGTGTTGGCTGGGTTGAAGTAAAACTTGTGTAATAAAAAACGCGACTTTTTAGGGTCGCGTTTTTTGTTGGCATTATAGTACAACAATCATGGAGTTCTATTTGAAAACTACTGGTACATTTCTGACAATTCTACCATTAGAAAAAATAACAGTTGCTGTGGGAGTACCGTCAATATAATTCTTATCACCGCTAGCCGTAGGAAGTGATTTGATAGGAAATTCAATACTAATAACCGCTGCATCTGAAACAGGGGTTCCATTGCCATCTATAACTTGTGGCAGCTCTAGTGTTGCTGGAAAAATAACTTGATATTCTGTCATACTATCGACTACTTTTAGGTCTTGCTATACATACATCTACTTGTTTTCCAGATGTATCAGTCCTTATTGCTTGCTGGCACCATTCTAAAAACAAATAACAACTACCAACCCGCGAGTGATCGTCTACTATGCAAAACTCCACTTCTTGCCCAGCGTATCCGATTGTACTTGCTAAAGATAACATTAAAAAAATGACTTTTTTCATAAAAATCTCCAAATTCAAAAACGTTAAAACCTCAAAATTTAAGGTCGGCTAAATTCTAAATTTGCCTTGAAGTCGCTACAATGACAAAAAAATGGTTGAACTACTCAAATTTATGGTGATTTATGAAAGTTAGAAGAAAAATGAGCATTCTTCGTGAATCTCAAGGCATTTCACAAGCGGAAATGGCTGAACAATTAGATGTTGACGTGAATACTTACGCTAGAATTGAACGCGGGGAAACTCATGTACTGCATCCAAAATTATCTAAAATTGCTGATCTTTTAAGTGTTGATATTCTTGATTTGTTAGCAGATGACAAAAATGTTTATTTAGTTTCAGAAAGTAACAATAACAACACCAGTTGTGTGATTGGTTCATCAGCTGAAATTGCGTTTGAAATCCAAAAATTAAAATCCGAAGTGAAACTTCAACAAAAAATAATTGAATTACAAAAGCGGGACATTGCACATTTGGAAGAAATCGTTGCGTTGATGAAAAAAGCTGAAGATTTCAACTAATGCGTTACACAATCAAAGCACAACAATTAACAGGTAGAAAATCATGTATGCAGAAAAACTAAAACAATTTGAGAACGTTGAAAACTTAGGCGGTAAGGCATGGGAACACGCCGTTATGATTGATTTGGCTGAAAAGTCAGGCATTAAAGATTGTGCGATGCACTGTTTTCATTATCAGCAAATGTTTGAATTATTATTTAAGTACTTGCTTGAAATCAAAACAGAGTTTGGTGCTTATCCGCACACGCATAAACTCAACAAACTTTTAGAGCAATTCGCAAAAGAAACAGAGTTTGAGGTGGATTCATTGCATTATTTTGACGCGCTGAATACTGTCACCGTTTGTGCTGAAGCCTATCGTTATAATTTTCTGATTGATTGCAAAACCTATCAGCGCAGTGTTGAAATTCTAAATGTTTTACTTGATGAATTAGTCGAATTTGGTAATAACTAATTTTATTTAGCCATGCTACAAATTCACAAACTGGAGATTTTTTGTTAAAAATGGACGTTGAATAAATCTCAAACAAACGTTTTTATAAAAATAGATTGTATAAAATCAATTAAAACAATATACTGTGCAAATCAATCGCGGGGTGGAGCAGCTTGGTAGCTCGTCGGGCTCATAACCCGAAGGTCGTAGGTTCGAATCCTGCCCCCGCAACCAGATTTTTAAAGACCCCATTTTTGGGGTTTTTTATTTTCTAGGCTTTGGATAGGTTGCGTTATTCCATGCCTATAAATTAACGCTGTTAATGGAAGAGCCTTTGGCTCTTTTTTTTTGATTTAAAATCAAGCGAGGACATTATGAAGCAGGCTCCAGAACATCTGCTTGCGTTAATCGAACCCGTTGTTGAAGGTTTAGGTTATGAATGCGTTGGCATTGAATATAACCCACATCCACGACACGGTTTATTACGCATTTATATCGACACTGAAAATGGCGTTTTGGTGGAGGATTGCACGAAAGTTAGCCATCAAGTCAGCGGCGTATTGGACGTTGAAGATCCAATTATTGACAATTATTCACTCGAAGTTTCATCGCCTGGCGAAGATCGACCATTTTTTAAACTCAGTCAATTCGCACGATTTATCGACAGCACAGTTGCTGTACATTTATTTTCACCAGTCAATGGACGACGCAAAATTACTGGAAAAATTATTCAAGTGGAAGAAGATGTGATTACACTAGAAGAAAACGAGCAGTTATTATCCATTCCCTTTGCCGCCATGAGCAAAGCGCGTTTAGTTCCCGATTATTTACTCGACAAAGGAGGACGTAGTAGTGGCAAATAAAGAAATTTTGTTAGTAGTCGAAGTTTTTTCTAATGAAAAAGAAATCGAAAAAGAAATCGTATTTCAAGCGATTGAAGCAGCATTAGAAGCTGCAACCATCAAACGTTACGGTTCTCAAATTAAAGCGCGTGTGACGATTGATCGTAAAACGGGAGATTATTTGACGCATCGTTGCTGGGATGTCGTTGCGCCAAAT
>CAINDC010000215.1 GCA_903847275.1 uncultured Pseudomonadota bacterium | reverse complement strand
TATCGATCATGCGATGAATGCGAATGGTATCCGTGATACTGCGCTAATACTGAAGATTAGCCCAACAACGGTTATCGATCGTCTAAAACAACAAGCTAACAAACTTGTTCAATTTAATGTGAACTATTTGAATTCGCTTACGCCCGAGAACAAAAAAGAAAATTAGACCTAAAATGTGTATTGTGCAAGAAGCCGAGGCAGATGAAATGTGGAGTTTCGTTGGTAAAAAAGAGCAACAATACTGGCTTTTGCACGTTATTGATCATCGCACAGGAAAAATTTTAGCATATGCTTTAGGACGCAGAACGGATGAAGTTTATCGACAATTACGTAAATTACTTCGTCCATTTGGAATTAAACGCCTTTATACCGACAATTGGGGCACATATAACAGACATCCTCAAAAAGGCGAGAAATTAGTTATTGGCAAGCGAAATACTCAACGCATTGAATCTAAACACCTGAATTTCCGTACTCGGATTAAACGGTTAGCACGAAAAACGATTTGCTTTTCTAAATCTTTTCTCATGCACTCCGTGGTTTTCGGGTTATTTATCAATCGATATGAATTCGGTCTTGTTTAGCAATACCTTCGCCAATTTCAAAATCAGTGTAAAAACTGATTTTGTGTCCGTTATAAATCAATGGGTTACGAAGTTGAATTTCATGAAAAATCACTTATTTTTCATTTTAGCGAAGGTATTGGTTTAGCTAACATCCACAGAATTGAAACACCTCCCGTTTTGCAAAGTGCGGCGTGTGTCAGCATTAGGTAAAACGCGCTCTAAATAACTCAAAAATAGTGAATTGATTGCTTGCGTGTCATAGGCAAAATTGAGTTGATGCGTGAGAAAATCACGATGGTCAAAGGCTTTCAGCGTCGCGCCATTTTCATCAAGCACCAAAGAACCATTTTTTAAATTGATGATGGATTGCTTTTTGAAATTGCGTTCAACAAAGAAACCATCTTGTACGACCTGTTGAAATAATTTATCGACAAAAGAAACATCACGGCATTCAATTTCGGTGTAGCTCATTTTGATTGCAGCATCTTTGAGCAAGCGTTTTACGGCGGCATCTTCCATTGCTACCCAGTATGCGCTGTTGTAAATGTAGAAGAATCCTGCATCGTAAATGATGTGCCAATTATGTTTTTTGGCTGTTTCAATCAACGTGTGAACGATGGCGACCTTGATATGTTTTTGTTTGGGATAATCGCCTTCAGCACCTTCCCAGCCTAAAGATTCACAAACTTGAACTAAATTGATTGGTTCAACATTGGTGAGTAATGATGCTGTTGCGTGTGCGATAGCATTGTTTTCATCTTGTTGCATATTCATAAATTCTCCTTGCTGGAGAATGCAACTTGCCCGTCCATCGGTTAAAATGGCTCATCTGTGGCGCAGATAGCAAATTACAAAACCAGCAATTATTTAAAAGTTAATTGTTGGTTTTTTGCTTTATGGGCGATTGATTTTGCTCGATTTGAGCTGTTGATTTTGTCATCACGGGTTCCTTTTCTTTGAAGATTAAAAAACCGTCGCGCAATACTGCGAAGAAATTGGCGGCGGTGTTGCGCGGGTTCGCAGTATCTCGAAAAGGTAAGACCAGCCAAAAAGGCTGCCCGAACAACACCACCATGACATTTGATAACTCGCTAAACAAATTTGTTAAGTGAGTAAATTTTTGGCGAAAAAAAACCGCTTTTAATGATTGCGGTGAAATATCACCCTTTCTAAACAGGCAATGCCATTAAGTTAAGCAATCTGCCGATAACAAGGAATTTGCAAGAGGGAAAGTACATGGACAAAAAAATGGGTGGTAGAACTATGCAGATTAGAAATGAGTTTAGAAGCATTTAAACGTCTGCACAGCAAAACAACAC
>CAINDC010000214.1 GCA_903847275.1 uncultured Pseudomonadota bacterium | reverse complement strand
GATGAAACTTACTAATGTTAGCGAATTAGGTAAGCCTGTGTGTTGCAATTCAATCAAATGGATATGAAAGTCAAAATCCCCTGTTTTGATTGAAGCACTAACACGCGAGGAATTTGCTTTGAAATAATCGAAGGCAATCTTAACTGATTCACGCGGCGCAATACCTGAAACATTGATTTTTCCTGTGCCACTAATAGCTTGAATTTCCATACGGTAAGTACCAGGCATTTCTGAACTACCCATGCTGATAGTGTGAGAGACTCCTGCTTGTAACTGTCCATCTGGAATCAACGCTCCACCTGATTGTTCAGGCACAGTAATAAATCGTTCTTGGCTATCTTCTAGGTCAATGTAGCTAAAATGCACATCGTAAAACTCCATCCCACCGATTTTCTTTAGTTGTTCTTTTATGCGACGACGTGTTTCGAGTGCGTATTCCAAACATTGGCGCACGATTTCTTTGTCATAATCACCATGCGGACAGAGTAATTTAAGCAAACCAGAGGTTGTTCGACGGACGGCAATAGTGTCGCGTTGATTGAGGTTGTTACCCAATTTGAACCATTTATCTATTGCATCAGCAAAATTGCGCTTTCGCATCTCGCGCAAAAATTCAGCTAAATAATCTACAATCATGCCGTATTGGTTAGTGAAAAATTCAGGACGCATCTTAGGAATTTCCCAGCCTGGAACGTAGGCATGGAAACGGTCAAAGAATGCGCTGTCAATCATCACTTCAGGAAATGGTGCGAGCAAATGTGACGTTTTAACCATTGATTCAACACTTTGGTTAATGTTGCCGATAAAAACCATTGAAGCATTCGCGTTGATGGCTTCACGTCCGCGACTAAATGACCCTGAAGCCATGTAATCCTTCATAATTTGGATGCCATCTTTGTCTTTAAAGTTAATTCCTGCCACTTCATCAAACGCAACTACGTCCCATAATCCAACCAAACCAACTTTGCGTGCCGCCATGTTATAAAACAGGTTAGCAACTGTTGTTTGTCCACCTGAAACCAAAATGCTGTTTGGACTGATTTCTTTGTAAATGTGGCTTTTGCCTGTGCCGCGAGGACCTAGTTCACAATAGTTATAATTGTTTTCGACCAGCGGAATCATGCGTGTTAATAAATGCCATTTCTCACGCTCTTTGAAACCCGATGGTTCCATGCCTGTTGAGCGTAACAACACATCAATCCATTGTTCATGTGAAAACTGTTTGCAGCTCTCAAACAAGTGTTGCATATCCATATTGGGCATTTGAATAGGTTTCAAATCGGTGATGATGAATGGCGAACTTCTTTGGTTTTCTTCAAACTGATACAGCACAGTGACAATGCACCAAATTCCACCGACTAATAATTTTTCAAAATCACGAATGAACCTGTCTGAAATTTCAGCATTTTTGACACCAAGATTAGAAAGTAATGCTTCATACACATCACGTTTTTCATTCAATCGCACGGTTACTTTATCAATAACTTTGTAACTGCCGCTTTCTCTTATTTTGGACTTTACTTTTTCAGCTTCATCAGGGCGAACGTAATTGTCAGCCAGAATGCGTTTAACATTGGTTAAACCAGCTTGAATGGTTTCTTCATCGTCGCTGGCACAGTACATTCCCAGTAGATACTCCAAAACATAAACGGGAACGTTTGCTCCCTCTTTAATCAACTTGGTTAAATCTTTGCGAACAACTTTGCCTGCAAAATGCTTGTTTAACAAAGCATCTAAACTCATTTCCATTTCGTCAGAATTGTTTTCAAACATACCTATCCTTAAAAATCGTTGCTGAATGCTAAATCAATTTTCAGCGTATCACGCCGTAGTTCCACTTTTGTTTTAGCATCACGCACGACCAAGTAGTAATCCTTGTTACGGTCATAATCACCAGAGCGGACAGTCAACATAACGGAGCGTTTTCGTTCGTCGATTATGCTAGAGCTACTGTCAAATGTAACGGTGATTTCGTTACTAATAGGTGTGTCGCCGTCTCTTAGCGAAACAACAACTGTGCGTGGCAACATTTGCTGTGATGCCGCTTCGTTTTGGATAAATTCAAAGCGTTGCGTGTTGGTTACGACTTTGTTTGATGAACCGAGTAAACTAATTCCAACTTCTCTTGTTTTAGCCGATTCACTCTCGGACGCACGAATGGCAATGACGGGAATGACAATTTCTTGCGGCATTGCGCCACCGTGAACAAAGCGTGCGCCACCTGCAAAGTGAAACCGATTTACGCCTTTGGGAATCCAAAAATCAAGGCTTTCTGTTGCTTCTGTTCCAGCGGTAATTGCGGTGTTTCCAGCCCATGTTTTTTCATTATTGCCAAGTTGTTGACCCAGCAAATAGCGTTTCTTCGCGTGCAATGTTCCCGCAGGTTTTTCATCAATAGTGGATTTATCAACTTGTTCTAATGCTGATTCTTGGTAGAGAAAACCGTGGTCTGCTGTTACCAAAACCGTTGAACCAAAGTTATGGGCAATAAAACTGATGAGTTGCGAAAGTTCGTTAATGGTTTCTTCTGCGGCTTCAAAGGTTTTTGTTTCGGAAGCCTGTTTATCACCGATTAAGTCAATGCGGTCGTGGTAGACATAAATCAGTTGATGTTCGCGGATAAACTCTCGCCCTTTTTCTTTACCTAGCGCGAGTAAATCTTCTGCTTTAATTGCTGTTCCTGAATAGGTTTCTAAATGTACCGCTCGTTGTTCCATTGACGACACGGCTTTGCCATCGGCAAGGACATCTAAATTGCTGTTGGTTTTATAAGCCAGAGTTTTATGCGGTAACAATGAAGCCATCCCTAAACGGGTGTAACTGGGCAGAACGCCTAACATGGTTGATAGCGCTGCTTTTAGCCTATTTTTACGATTGATTTCTGAGGTTAGTTCTTGAGCCACTTCGTAACGCAAGGCATCAGACAACACAACAAAAATTCGTTTGGCTTTGCCATCAAGTAATGGCTTCACATTTCTGCTGTAAAAGTCGTATTGATTGGCGATGTTTTGAATTTTCCAAATCGATAATAAACCTGGTTCCCCTTCTAATACGCTTGCCCATGTCGAACTTAGTTGCGGCATAAACCAGCCAGAATAAGCGTTTTCAATGCGTTCTTTTAAATCGTGCAATAAACCCCAACCCATTGGCTCAACGAGTTCTGTTGCGCGATGAAAATGACGATAGAATTGGTCAAATTGGAATAATCCGTTTGTGTAACAAGCAAAGCCTGTTTCAGCATTGATGAAACTAAAGCCATCGTGATATTTTTCTTGTAGCGAAATAAATGAAATAGCGGCTTCTAGTGCATCGTAGCAAGCACTTAATGCGCGATTAACGTCATTCGTTGCAAAAGATGTCGTTGCCCAATGTCCATCTCGTCTTTTTGAAATTATCTTTGCCAGTGAATCTGTCGTTACGCCATTTAAAATTTGGTTTTTCAAATCGCTGATAATGCGTTTTTCTACCACTTCAAATGTCATTACATCACGCAAATCATAGGCACAAAGATTGGTTAAGCTATTTCCTAAAGCCAATTCTTGAGCGACTTCGCTACTAATCAAATTGTAATTGGCGTAATGTGTTATGTCGCTGCGCCAACGTGAGGCAAACACTGCTGCATTGGTTGCTAAATTACGTTCTGGTAGGACAAAATGTTGCAATGATTTTGGCGTTTCGCCTCGCAAGGTATGAATAAAATCTGTCACTAAAATTCTAAACAATAAATCTCGCAAACTCGGCTCAGTTTCGTTGTAACCGAATTGGTTTTTAGTTAATTGCCACAATGCGCTTGCCAAATCATTCGCCACAATGTCTTGCCAAAGTTTGGGCGGATTTAGTTCAACTTCATTATCACTGACCATATTGGCAAATAGGCGTAATAAGATGGTAAATAATTCGGGTTGGTCTGCACGAGTTAAGACGGCGAGCATTTTACAATCAATGTCGTCTGCGTTATCGGTAGGCACAACAAAGCGTTTTAACCGTTCGACACGTTCTTTGGAACGACAAAATTTCGCTCTGGTTTTGAAATAATCGCGTAAGGCTTGTTGAGAAGCTAGTCCCAAATCATCAAGCAAAATAGAGGTTGAATCTGCTTTAAACGTTTTACTTCGCAAACGAATATCGAGTAGCCAATCCAGCTTTCTTTCTGGTTCAGGCTTGACGCTATAAAGTAACCATTGTTGCTGCGGCTGGCGTTCAATGTTGATTTTGACTTCGAGTGCGGCAGATTCGTCTAAACGTATTAAGCAAACATTTTCAGGCGTAAAAGTTTCAATTTCTGTTGAAAATTCGTTTTCAACGTCGTGCCAAAAGATGACGTTGTGAGTTTCAAATAATGTTGTTAAGGATTCGGTAATGCGTTGGAGGCTCATTTGAGTAGCTCCATTTTTTGCCACAAAACATCGAGGTCAGCAGGAACAGGTAAATGGCGGAAGATATTTTGCCGCCGTGTTTTTTCGTCTTCTTGTCCAATGAAACGATTTAATGTTGCGTGAACAACAAGCTGAAAGAAATCCTTTGCGTAAACTCGTTGTGTGTAAAACTGAAAATCTGATTCCTGTTGGAATTGCGAAATTAAGGTATTGATTGATTGCACAGTTTTTTGAGCATCAAGCGTATCGTGCCAGCTCGATAATTTGTTTAACAAGTCGTCATCATTCGGTACGTCTTTGGGGTCAAGGACGCTTTCTTTAAAACCTAATCCGCGTAATTTTCCCCACAACGGGTTTATGGCGTGCCACAATGCGGCATGACGTAACCATGTTTCTTTTGTTGCGCTTATTTCTTCGCTTAGTTGATTAACGCCACCAGTGAATTTATCGCGCTGTTTTGGTGAAAATGCCAACCATAATTCATTGGGTTCAACTAAATAACTTTCTAAACAAAAACGCGGTAACACAGCCAAATTAGGTAATCGTGCGAAGTGTTGTGAAATTTCAGTTACTGTCCATTCGTCTTTGTCGATTAAGCCAATCCAAGTATCAACTTGTTCAATTATAGCCAAAACTTGTTTTTTATTCCCAGCGGGATACAACACCCAATCTCGTTCCCAAGATGGAAATTTCTTATTGAGAAAAACAGATAACGCATCGCAATCATCAACGCCTTCAACTACCAGCACTCGTTTATTGCTGTTGCCAATTCGTTCGTCTTGGATTTTCTTAATCAAATTGTCCAGTTTGCTCATACGTCCACACTCAATTCAATGCGTTTGCCTGAGTTTTCATAACGTCGCCAAATTTCGGGCTGGTGTGAGGTAATAATTAACTGACCATTCAAACCTGTGACTAGATTTTCTAAATTGGCTAATAAACCATTCACTAATGAAGGGTGCAAATACAAATCAGGTTCATCAATTAACACGATTGCGCCTTGTTGCGCCCAACGTGAAAGCAAATAAATCAGAATTAAAACTTGATGCTCACCTGCGCTTAAATCGTCCAGTGAATGCGTTTGACCGCGCTGATTTTTGATTTTTACCCGCAAACGGTTTTCACCCGCTTTAATATCGGGATCGATTTCTTTGCCTGATAAAAATTCGTTTAAGTTCCGAATCACCTCGTGATAAGTGTGCAACTGGGTGGTTTTTAACGTAATTAAAGAGGCTTCTAATTGTCCTTTCCAATCTTCTGTCGCAATGTAACGCGGCAACCAACGCATTGCAGGTGATTCAGCTAAATGTTCGCCAACATTACGGCGGGGCGATACCCAACGGCGTTCTTCGGCATCGAGAAAAAAAACGTTTCCCAAGTCCGATTTCTCGAAGCTCAAAATCATTTTACGGCGAGTATTGGCTAATTCTTGAAACCATGAATCTTTATTAGGCAAAAAAAGTTCACGTTTTGGATTACCTTGTTTTCCTGTTTTTACAACGCCTTCGCCAATCCATGACACGTTGGGATGCAACTTTTGTAATTTTTCACACCACGCTAAATCACCAAACATTAAGCCGATGGACATTTCTGTGTGTGAAACGTCGGTTAAAATTACGCCGCAACCACTCCAACGCTGCAACCATTCACGAGCAATATGGTTTCGTTGCATGATTTTTTGATGGTCTAACCAATAACCGAGAGCTTCCCACAACATTGCCACAGCGCGTAAAACCGTTGATTTCCCGCTGCCATTCACACCAGAAAATAAAACACGGTTTTCAATACTATCGTCCCAATCATTGATTAAGGTGATGTCTTGTTCGCCAAGTGAGCCAACGTCTAAGAAATGCAAAGATTGAATTTTCATTCGTCGCTACTCCCCCCAGTCACCGCCTTAACTTCCGCCAACAAATCCCCAAACTTCTCATAATTCACTTTCACGCCATCATCTAAATCTAGCGAAATTCGCATATCCGCATAATGACGTAATTTCTCATCAAACGCCGTCAACTCCATTTTCTTTTTGTTGAAACGTTCGATTTCTTTGCCGATTTTATTTTTGCTTGCGGGTGACGGTGCCGAATCACGGTCTTTTTCGAGCATCTCAATTCGGTTTTGTAAACGTCCCATCAATGGCACAACGTAATGATTTCGCATTCTCGCAAGCGTGCTTTCGTTGTAGCGGTGCAAATACACCAACGCTTGAAACGCGCTTTGTTTGCCGCTCGAAAAACACCAATAAATCGGGCGTTTTTTGTAAGTTTGCAAATGGTCTTTGTAGAAATTACTCGCCAAATAACGGCGCAATGTTTCGTCTGCGGTTTCGCTGGTTTTTTGTCCGATACTTTCAGCAAGCCACGTTTTATTGTTTTCTAAATTTTCTGCGCCCCAAACCGTTTGCAAAAATTCATTCATGCGTTGCGCGGCATCGTCTTCAAACCAAAATTCATCGGTCAGCGGCACAATGCCATCGTCATCAGCGGCAAAGGTTTGATAATGTAATGATTCAAAATCCACATTCCCCGCATGAGCATAAATCAAGCCCGCTTCGTCCAAACTGTAACGCCCGGGTGCGATTAAAAGTGTGGGGAATTTAGTAGAATATCGTTATTTAAATTGACAGAAACCATGACTAAAAACGACCAAATTTTCCTCAACCGCCTAAATGAACATCCAGAACTGCG
>CAINDC010000213.1 GCA_903847275.1 uncultured Pseudomonadota bacterium | reverse complement strand
TCGGCATTTTCGCGTTATGAATTTGTGATGCACGCTTATCAGCACGCGATTAAGCAAGAATATCGTTTTTTCAGTTATGGCGATGCGATGTGGGTTGCTCGTTAAATTCAATCCGCTGCCATTTTTAAAATGGCAGCGGTTGATTTTTTAATGCGTTCGTTCAAATTCCTGCATAAAACTAATCAACGCATCAATTCCACTTTCAGGCATTGCATTATAAATGCTGGCTCGCATTCCACCGACTGAACGATGACCTTTCAATTCATTCAAACCAGCCGCTTCAGCTGCTGTTAAAAATTCTTTATCCAACGCTTCATTTGCCAAAATAAACGGCACATTCATTCTTGAACGCGACACGATTTCAACAGGATTACGATACAAAGTGGAATTATCAATCGCTTGATAAAGTTTCACCGATTTCGCGATATTACGTTGTTCCATGGATTCTACGCCGCCTTGTGTTTGCACCCATTTCAACACTAAGCCCATCAAATACCAACTGTAAGTCGTTGGCGTGTTAAGCATCGATTGATTTTTAACTTGTTCAGCATAATTAAAAACGAGCGGCACAAATTTTGAACATTTACCCAATAAATCATCACGCACAATCACAACAGTAACACCTGCTGCACCCATATTTTTTTGACTGCCCGCATAAATCAAACCGAATTCATTGACATCAATCGACCGTGACAAAATGTTAGACGACATATCACAAACAAGCGGCAAACCTTTCGCGTCAGGTGTTGTATTAAATTCCACGCCATGAATCGTTTCATTTGATGTGTAATGTAAATAAGCGGCTTCGGGATCGATTTCCCAACTCGCCAACTCTGGAATTGTTGTGAAATTACTGCCTTCTGAATTCGCACTGACAATCACGTCACAATATGGTTTTGCGTCTTTAATGGCTTTTTCCGACCACGCACCCGTTTTGACATAACAGGCTTTTGTTTTTTCGCCCAAGAGATTTTGCGGAATAAACGAAAATTGTGCTGATGCGCCACCTTGCAAAAATAACACGCGATAATTTTCAGGAACGCCCATTAACGTGCGTAAATCTGCTTCTAATTCGGTGGCAATACTTGAAAATTGTTTGCCGCGATGGCTCATTTCCATCACCGACATTCCACTACCGCGCCAATCTAATAATTCGTCTTTGGCTTGTTGCAAAACGGCTTCAGGTAACATTGAAGGTCCTGCGCTAAAATTAAAAATGCGTGTCATATCAAAATTTCTCCAATAAAAATCAGTGTTAAAAGTGAGGCTATTATAACGCAGCTCAAAATTCAGTTTAAAATAACCATCATTCCAATTTTGCACACGCCGTTATGCCTATATTTAACTATTCATTTCCAACATCAAAACAACCAGCCGTTACATGGTCTGATTTTAGTGGTTGCGCCGATGCTTTAGCTTTAGCTACTGCTATTCAAACGCATAATCGTTTATTTGTGATTGTTACGCCTGATGCTCACAGTGCATCGCGTTTGGAACATGAATTAGCATTTTTTCTAAATCATTCGCAGCCAATTTTGCATTTTCCCGATTGGGAAACATTGCCTTATGACGTATTTTCGCCTTTGCCCGAAATCGTGTCAGAGCGTTTACATACCTTAAATACTTTGCCAAACGTACAAAGTGGCGCGTTAATCGTCGCAGCAAATACGTTAATGAATCGTATAACGCCGTCCGAATTTTTAGCACAACAAAAATTAGTTTTAAAAATAGGTGATTCACTTTTGGACATCGCCGAAAATTTAAAACAACGGGATTACGAATCGGTTTCGCAAGTTTTCACGCATGGTGAATTTGCTTTGCATGGTGCGATTTTAGATATTTTCGCCATGGGAAATCGTGTGCCAATCCGTTTGGAAATGACTGATGGTATTTTGAAATCGTTGCGGGCTTTTGATGTCGAAAGTCAGCGAGCATTTTCGACTAATGAAACTATTGAATCGTTGACGATTTTGCCCGTGCGTGAATTTCCGTTAGACGAAGACAAAAAGGCAACGCTGTTTGATTATTTGCCAAAAAATGCGTTGCTGGTCACTTTACCAAATTTAAAAGCAGCTATTTCCGATTTCGATGAAGTTATAAAAAGTCGTTTTGAATTGCGGAAAAATGATGAACTTGCACCTGAAAAATTATTTTTATCGCCAAAAAATTTGGCAGATGAATTTAAAAAACGCGAGCAAATTAACTTAGATGTTTGCGCTAAACTACCTGACATCAGTTTTAATGCCCATTTTAAACAACCTGCTTACGCTTTAACGCAATTTGTCACTAATTTCAAAGGCAAAATTTTATTTGTCGCCGAATCGGCGGGACATCGTGAAGCCTTATTACAAACATTAAAACGTGAATCAATTTATCCAAAAATCGTTGCAGATTGGCAGGTATTTTTAAGTTCAGAGCATACGCATTGCATCACGGTCGCGTCATTGGACGTGGGTTTGATTCTCGAAAAACCGACTATCGCTTTAATTACCGAAAGCCAATTATCAGGCGAAAAAGTCGCACAACGTCGTCGCCGTAAAACATCCGCGCGACAATTAGAAACATTGGTTGCGAATTTAAATGAACTCACGATTGGCGCACCCGTTGTGCATTTGGAACATGGTGTTGGGCGTTATTTGGGTTTACAAACATTAGTAATTGGCGGAATGAGCGGCGAATTTTTAGCCCTTCGTTATGCGAATGATGCAAAACTTTATGTACCTGTTGCATCGCTGCACGTTATTTCACGCTACACAGGCATGAGCGAAGAAAATGCACCGTTGCACAAACTGGGTAACGATCAATGGCAAAAAGCAAAACAAAAAGCGATTGCCCGAATCCATGATGTTGCTGCTGAATTATTAGAAATTCATGCAAAACGTGCTGCCCACGAACATTCAGCCGTACCATTATTTGAACGAATTGATGAGAACGAATATGTAAGTTTCGCACAAGGTTTTCGCTTTGAAGAAACGCCTGATCAAGCTCGTGCCATTCAAGATATTATCGAAGATTTCAATCAAGCAAAACCAATGGACAGGGTTATTTGTGGGGATGTGGGGTTTGGCAAAACAGAAGTGGCGATGCGAGCGGCATTTTTAGCGGTACAAACAGGAAAACAAGTTGCGGTTCTCGTGCCGACAACGTTGTTGGCGCAACAGCATCATGTCAATTTTTGCGACCGATTTGCCGATTTGCCTATGCAAATAGAATTGTTGTCGCGTTTTGTTACGCCCAAAGAACAAAAAGAAATTTCTCAACAACTCGAAAAAGGCACTGTTGATATTGTCATTGGTACGCACAAATTGCTAAGTGAAGGCTTGAAATATAAAAATTTAGGGCTGGTGATTATCGATGAAGAACACCGTTTTGGCGTGCGTCAAAAAGAACAATTTAAAAAACTACGCGCTGAAATTGATTTGTTGACGTTGACCGCCACGCCGATTCCTCGCACGTTGAATATGGCAATGAGCGGGTTGCGTGATATTTCAATTATCGCTAGTCCACCGCCAAATCGTCATCCGATTAAAACGTTTATTAACGAATGGCAAGACGAACAAATTCGGGAAGCCTGTCAACGTGAAATCAAACGCGGCGGACAAGTTTTTTTCTTGCACAACGATATTAAAAGTATGGAAAAAATGGCAGAAGTTTTAGGACGGTTAATTCCTGAAGCACGCATTGAAATTGCACACGGGCAAATGCACGGCAAAGAACTCGAACGCATCATGCTCGATTTTTATCATCAGCGTTTTAACGTGTTGCTGAGTACCACCATTATCGAAAGCGGCATCGACATTCCCAGCGCAAATACGATGATTATCAATCGTGCGGATAAATTAGGGCTGGCGGCGTTGCATCAATTACGCGGTCGGGTCGGGCGTTCACATCATAGGGCGTATGCGTATTTTATTATTCCGCCGAAAGCGTTAATGACAGCGGATGCAATTAAACGCCTCGATGCTATTGAAGCAGCGGGCGATTTGGGTGCGGGTTTTATGCTTTCGAGCCACGACATGGAAATTCGTGGCGCGGGTGAATTGTTAGGCGATGGGCAAAGCGGACAAATTCAAGAAATCGGTTTTACACTTTATACCGAATTGTTAGAACGTGCCGTTTCAGCG
>CAINDC010000212.1 GCA_903847275.1 uncultured Pseudomonadota bacterium | reverse complement strand
TACCACTCACAATGCTAAAAAGTTGGTTACTGGAATTAAATCGTGGTTGAAAGGCTCAAAAGACACGGTTTTGAAGATTACCACTGACAAATTGGCAGCTTATCAAAATGCGATTGAAACCGTGCTTTCAGACGTGACGCAGGTAGTCCCTGCAAACCAGTGCAGGTAATAAAATCAATAGGATACGTAAAAATAAACGCCATCTCGATTTTGAAAAGTTGTTAAAAATCAAGTAACTTTAAAATCATCAATTACCAATTTTGCATAAAATTAGCTTACCTGCATTGGTTTGTAGGGACTATCGCACCGCGAGTTTATTTGTTCACCAGTGCGGCATTAAAAGACGCTGGCGGTGGTTATGACATTAAACGCATTTTAGATGCGTTAGAGAGCGCGAACTTGATTGCAGACCATGACGCGAACTCACGCAGTAAGAAAACTCATATTGCAGGCATTGGCAAAACGAATTTGTATTGGATTTTGTCACCTGATGAAACTTAAAAAGTTCTATCAGGTTCCATGAGAAAAAACGCTGATGGAACCTCTGGACATCTTGATTTAACTGGATGTTCCATGAGTTCCATCGGTTCCATGACAAAAAACAGAATCCAAATTAAAAATGATGAACAACGAAAATTTATGCACTTTGCCTGATATGACTTTTGACGAAGCGAAAGCAAAACACAATGAATTGAAATCGCTACATAGCGCAATGCGCTTGTTGTTGCTTGAAATGCGCGATCGTAAAGGCTGGAAAGCGTTAGGTTTTGAAAGCTGGGAGCAATACGGGGAACAGGAATGGAGCTACAGCAAAAGCCAATTAGATAGGCTAGCAACTGCCGCCAGAATTGAAAATGTTTTGCCGCCAATTGGCGGCGAGCAAATTCCCGAAAGTCACCTTCGTCCAATGGCAGGAATTCCAGAAGATGTCATTCCCATTATTTGGCAAGAAGCTAACCGCAAAGCCGAAGAAGAAAGTATTGGACGCACGGCTAAAATGGTTCAAGAAGCTGTTGATGAATGGAAGGTAAAAAATGCAATTGTGACTGATGATAAATTGCCTGCGGTGCATAAATTTAAAAATGTAGATGCCATTGAAAAAGAAATCACGTTAGCTGAATTTGGAACTTATGTTTTAGGCTGCTCAAATGCTATTGCAATTGCACAGAAAAAAGAAAGTGATGCTCAATATGAATTGAAAAAAATCAAAGATCAGGCAGGGAAAATTCAAGAAGTATCAGTAGACAAAATTGCTCAAATTTTTATGGGCATCCTTGTTGATGTTTTAGACTAAATTCAAAAAAACAGGTGAAATAATGTCCACGAAGAAAATGCGAAAGCAAGAATGCGTCGTCAGTAAAGCAAATGATGTGAGTACCGAAGTAAAAAATAAAGCGACTGCAAATGAGCAAATGGGGCGATTTTTGATAGATTCGGAAGGTTTGAATGCAAATGCGATTATGGCATTACACATTACATCAAATTTTGGTGGTGATGACGTTAAGCCCGATATAGGTGCGCTACGAAAGGCATTAGCAAAAAGTGCCGATGCAGTTAAAGCGGGGGATTTATCCGACTTAGAAACGATGCTAGTCGGGCAGTCTCACGCACTGCATAATATGTTTATGTTGATGCTTGGAAAAATGGGAAGTACCAATAACATAGACCATTTAGAAGCCTATGCCCGAATTGCACTGAAGGCTCAAAATCAAAGTCGTGCAACAGTATCAACACTGAATGATTTGAAAAATCCTCAGCGAGCGACTTTTATTAAACAGCTAAATCAAGCAAATCAGATGCAAGTGAATAATTCTGAAAATTTTTTAAATACTGAAAACGAACTATTGGATGTGCAAAATGGCGAACGGTTGGACAGTGGAGCGACGAGCAAAACAAGCAGCTTTGATTCAAACATGGCAACCGTGGAAAAAATCGACGGGCGCAAAAACAATGGAAGGAAAAGAAAAATCGAAAATGAATGCGATGAAAGACGGCAACAATAGAGCTGTTATGCGAGAGCTAGGAAAATTATTTGCCGAAGGAAATCGCTTAGTACGCGAAATTCGGAAACAAATGGATTCGTAGCTTATCGTAACTACACACTTACCCCTTAATTTTTTAGCACCAAATACAAACACAATGAGCGAATATCAATACTACGAATTTATAGCCATCGAGAAACCACTAACTTCTCAGCAAATGGCAGAACTGCGTCAAGTTTCAACACGCGCCAGCATCACTTCGACCCGTTTTGAAAATGAATACAACTATGGCGATTTCAAAGGCGAGCCAAAACAGTGGATTGAAGAGTATTTTGATGCCTTTATTTATACCGCTAATTGGTGTTCTTGCCAGTTTATGTTGCGCGTTCCGTTGGAATGTTTATCTGCCAAAACAGTGCAAGGCTTTAAGCATGAAATGCTCGATACATTTGAAATTACCAAAACAGCAACGCATTGGATTCTTGATTGGCAATTAAACGAAAGTAATAACTACGACCGATTCGGTGAAGAATATGGTGGTAGTGGTTGGATGGGTAGATTAGTTCCTTTGCGTGATGAATTATTGCGTGGCGACTTACGTTCGCTGTATTTAGGTTGGTTGACTGGCATACATGAATTTAATGACGATACGCTAGAGCCGCCAATTCCAGCAGGACTTGGTAATTTAACAGCTGCACAAGTGGCACTGGTTGAATTTTTAGAAATTGATATTGATGTTGTTTGGGCAGCAGCAGAGGCAAGTCCACCGTTAGTTGATAATCGTAACAATGCAGACCACAAAACTTGGCTGGATTCACTCTCAGTCGAGCAATCAAAATCGTTTCTTCATTTATTGCTTGAAGGACGCGGACAAGAAGCGGAGAGAAAATTGAAATCAGAATTTTTCACTTGGCAACGCGAACAAAGCAATAATCCCACAGCACAATCGAAACCACGCAAAGTAAGTGAATTGCGAACATTAGCCGAAAAAGCAGAGGCAGAGCGTAAAGAACGCGAAGCGATTGTCGAGAAAGAACGCAAAGAACGTGATGCGATTGCGGCTAAAAAAGCGGCGGTTGAAAAAGAACGTAAGCGAGAAGCACATCTTCGCATTATGCTTACGAATACGCAGTCTCATTGGGAAAACGCAGACTCTCATGCTCAACGTGCAAATGCGTCAGGTTACGATGAAGCAACACGAATAATTAAAGATTTAGCTGATGCTTATAAATTAGCGGCAGGTGATATGGGTGATTTCAAAGAATCATGCACAAAATTTGTAAATACCCACGAAAAGCGCAGAGCGTTAATGGACAGACTTAGAAAAGAGAAATTGTTATGACAGATAAAAAAAGAAATCAGCTCATCGAATTAGGAGCTGAAGTTTTAGCGGATACGCTATTGGAACTCAGCAGTTCAGACAAAATCATAAAAGATGTGATTAAGCGTCTGATTTCATCACCTGATGAAAAAGTGAAATTGTTTAAAACAAAACTTTCACAAATTAAACGCCGTACTAGCTTCGTTGATTGGAATGAGGGAGCTGCTTTTGCTTTTGAATTACGCGAACTATTAAGTTTGTTAAATGACGTTAAAAATCCTGATGTAGGCTTGGAATTAGTCAGTCTTTTTTTAGAGGCGGATCAATCTATTTTTGAACGATGTGATGATTCAAATGGCGAGATAGGTGGTGTGTATGAATATGAAGCAGCCAACCTCTTTGTTGATTTTGCTAATCGTTGCACCGATAAACAAAAAGTTATCGATTATGTTATCAAGCTCAATCAGGACGATGGTTATGGCGTTCGTCAATTTACATTTGATCGAGCCAATGAGTATTTGGACGAAGCTATGCTCCGTGT
>CAINDC010000211.1 GCA_903847275.1 uncultured Pseudomonadota bacterium | reverse complement strand
GTGATGGGTTTTGCATCAAAACCCGTCGCACTCCGAACGAATAAAAATGCACTGCCGTCATTTTGAGCAATCGCCGTATTCGGTACTTTAAAAACGATTTGCTTACTCAATTTCTTGATTTCAACATTCAGTTTTTGTCCCGCACGAATTTGTTTCGGGGCATTTTTAATAACAGCTCGCGCCAAAATAGTTTGATTTTCAGCATTCACGCTTTGCCCCAGCAAACTGATTTCTGCGTTAAACGCCGTATTTTCAATGTCTACCGAATCGCCCACTTTTACATCTGCAATACGTTCCTGTGGAATCGCAATTTCCAGCCACAATGTATGCAAATCCGCCACACGATATAACGGAGTGAGAATATCAATGCGCGTTCCAGCCACCGCCATGCGCTCAATAACTACACCAGAAATCGGTGAACGAATCGCTAAATGACTGTTCAATTGACCAGTCGTGTTACCACCCGAAATTTCCAAAAGACGTTTCGCTTCTTGTGTATCAAGCGACGCGGCGTTGAACTGGCTTTGTGTTTCTTGCACACGTCGATTTGCAATAATGCCGTCTTTCGCTAAAGCTTTATCACGTTGATATGCCGAATTTGCAAGTTGTAACGCGCTGCTTGCTTTCAAATAATTACTTTGTAAACTTAATAAATTCGGGCTGTCGATTTGCGCTAATACTTCGCCTTTTTTCACTTCATCACCAAGCGCAGCATTGAGTTGGTTAATAATGCCCGATTGCGATGCACTCACAACATATTCGTTATTCGGTGGAATTAGCACTTTGGCTGGCGCAAATAACACAGGAATTTCAGTGGTGCGTTCAAGTTTTCCCTGCACAATTCCCAATCGTTCAATATGTTCAGTGGTTAATTGCACACTTTGTTCAGCGGCAAAAATCGGTGAACTTAAAGCTAATAAAAATATAAAACGTTTCATGGTAAAAGTCCGACTGCTTGATTATAAAAAGCAAAATCACGTTGTAATGTAATAGCGCGTTCTTTCGCAGTTAATACCGCGAGTTGGGTTTGAGATTGGATTTTCAATAAATCGATTAAATCAATTTCACCGACTGAAAAACTTAGTTGCGTCATTTTCAAATGCTTTTCGGCAACCGTTTTTAGCTCGTTTGAAATTTCCAATTCAACTTGATTGACTTGCAAATTGTGTTCAGCTTCGTGGTGATTTTGTTCTAAATCCCGAAAAAGTTGATCACGTTCAGCGCGTAATTTATTCAATTCGACATTCAACGCCGCAGTTTGTGGAGCGAGATGTTTTTCCCCACCGAATGGCACGGTGACACCCAGACTTAAACTTTCCAGATTATTACTAATTTCCTTTCCGCCTTTTCCCGCGCTATAACGATCGCTATTAAAACCCATCACGATGCTAGATTGCCCAGAACCTACTAAATGCAATGCTTCTAGCTCTGCTTGTTTTCGTTCGATTTGTGAATTTATCGCTTGTAATGCGGGATGCGTTTGCTCGATTTCTTTTTGTTTAGTTAACGTTTCTTGAAAATTCGCTGGCACTTTTATGGATTGAGTAATGGAACTATATCGTTTGCGAGCGTGCATCACTTCGGCTTCGGCTAATGTCTGCGCGGAACGTTTTTGCAATACTTCGGTTCGTGCTAAAAGCGAATCGGTTTCGGCTAAATCACCCGCTTGAACACGACGTTTTACATCGTTAGCTAACTGTTCAGCGGTGGCGAGTTCGAGTTGAACTTGTTGCAAACGTAATTCTTGCAACGAAATATCCCACAATGCCGCACGGACTAAACCTGCAACGCGCCATTTTGTTGCTGCTGCTTGCATCGAACTATCGACTTGCGCTTTATCGCCAACTCGTTGCTGTGCATCACGTTGCCCCACATTCCACAACGGTACTTGCACCGTCGCATCGTTATAATGCAAATGCAAACTGCTGGCTTCTTGAAAACGATAAAATGCCAATGCTGAACCAGAAAACCAACTGTCGCCACGTTGTTTAATGGCATTCGCTTCATTTTCTAACGCATCAAGCCATTGCGAATCAGGATATTTTTCAAGAGTTGAATCGACCAGTTGCGCTAACGAAAGTTGTGAATCTACAATCATCGGATCGTGGTGTTCAACTCGCGGTAAATTTTCAGCGTGCGCGAAAATCGACGTTAAAAGTAACGGAAGTAAAAAAAGTAAAAACATGAGTATTCCACGTCATTGCTAAAAATGACACAAAGCATACCAGCCTTGTGTGACTAAACTATTAACGAAACGTGAAAAATGGCGGTGCGCGAGGGGCAGCAGAATGTAGAAAAAATGGGCGTTCAATCGGTTCAGTGTTGAACGAAAAACAACGCGGAGATTCTAATTTTTTCACGATAAAAAACAAACTCAGAAGCAGAATAAAAATCGTATTTTCAGTTTGAAAAAGTTGAGTCGTTTCATTTTTGATACCCGAACTCATCGCCACTATTTCAACATTTCCAGAGCTTGGTGTAACAAATTCAGGCGCGTGTTTGAACAAAGCATTCATCGCTTCAAATTCTGGTAAATGTACGGACACACCAAAGTGCGCTACATTATTCGTGTGAGCGTGAATCAGCGGTGCCGCTAATTGCAGCAGCATCAACAGAAAAACTAAAATGGCTCGAATTTGTAAAATCATAGCGCAAATGCTATGCGATAATGCAATCTAACGCAAATGACAACGTGGTTGTCTAAGCTGAATAGTTACCAAATAAAACACTTTTAAAAATTAATCGGTCATTTTAATACCATGAAAAACCTAAGAATAATTACGCTTATTTTGCTTTTGTTCAATCATTTTAATGCTAATGCCAACGATAGTTTACCTACCTTTAGTTTTCCCGATACTGATGAAAAAATACACAGTATTTCAGAATGGCAGCAAAAGATATTAGTGATAAATTTTTGGGCAACATGGTGTCAACCCTGTTTAAAAGAAATTCCAGAATTTGTACAACTCCAAACACAATTCGAGCATAAAAATGTGCAATTTATTGGTATTGGGATTGATGAGTTACCTGCTGTCACACGCTATAAAAGTACAGTAAATATCAATTACCCCCTGTTAATTGCAAGCGAATGGGAAGGTTTTAATCTAGCTCAACAACTTGGAAATGGTGCGAACACATTGCCTTATACGGTTGTGATAAATTCAACGGGGCAAATTATTTATCGTCATGAAGGGGCGGTAAAAAAAGAAGATTTGCTAGAAGCATTAAACCGACCTTGATCCATAATTAATACGCTCCACACAAATAACAACGCGATTTTCGCTAATCAAAACTAACGAGAAAAAATGATGAATCCAATACTTTTAGGCGTGAACATTGACCATGTTGCCACCATTCGACAAGCGCGTGGCACAAATTACCCCAATATTTTACAAGCCGCGTTGGTAGCTGAACAAGCGGGTGCAGACGGCATTACTGCTCATTTGCGTGAAGATCGTCGTCACATTCAAGACCGCGATATTGCGTTACTCAAAGAAAATATCCACACCCGTTTGAATTTTGAAATGGCAGTCACAGATGAAATGTTGGCGATTGCGTGCAAAATTTTGCCTTTCGCTTGTTGTTTAGTTCCCGAAAAACGCACGGAATTAACCACCGAAGGTGGTTTAAATGTGCGCGACAATTTGCCTCTCTTGCAAATGGCGTGCGCGAAATTAGCCAACGCTGGCATTGAAGTTTCACTTTTTATCGACCCCGACGAAGCCCAAATTGATGCAGCTATAAAAGCAGGCGCACCAGTGATTGAATTACACACGGGCGCGTATGCTGACGCGCAAAATCGTGTCGAACAACTCAACGAATTAACACGAATTCAACACGCCGCAAATTATGCTCATGCCGCAGGTTTACAAGTGAACGCTGGACACGGTTTACATTTTCACAACGTCCAAGCCATTTGTGCGATTCCAGAAATTGTTGAACTCAACATTGGGCATTCAATCATCGCACAGGCAATTTTTTCAGGTTTAGGGCAAACAGTTTCCGAGTTAAAAATGCTGATGCTAAATTCCCGATACCAAAGAGATTTTTTGCAAAAATAGTGACGCTATTGGCAGCCTCTAAAAATTCCCGATAAAAAATATGTTTTTGAAAATTAGCGTATAACCCTCTTATCTACTAAAGTTAAGAGGAAAATTATGAACGCAGCAGAACTCAGATTTAAAAGCAGTTTCGATAATCTTAGCGCAAACGTCATCATCACAGATTGCAACCACATCGTCACCTATATCAACACAGCGGCAGTAACGTTTTTCAATAATGTGAATTCCAATCTTCACGATAAATTACCTCACGCAAAATCGAGTGATTTAATCGGAAAAAGCGTGAGCGAATTCCATCGAAATACCGCATATCAACTGAAATTACTTAATGACATCACTGATAAAATAAAACTCAGTTTTAAATTGGGCAATTCCATCATAGAAATGAACATTAGTCCGTTATTTGATAAATCGGGGAAACGATTAGGCTCGATGATTGAATGGGAAGATGTGACCAATGAAATGAGTACATTATTTGAATTAGATGTTGCGAATAAAGAATTAATCTTCCAAAAACTCGTAAAAGAAACACAGGCTAAGAAATTAGTTGCTGCAAATGCAAACCTGTATTTCCAAAATTTAGAAAAGGAAAAACGGACTCAGGAATTGATTATTGCCAATGAAAATATCATCGTGATGAACAAGGAATATCAAACCAGTAACGAAGAACTGAGACTTCAAAATATAGAAAAACAAAATTGGACTAATGAACTACTTGCTGCAAATACAGACTTATATTTCCAAAAACTCGAAAAAGAAAAACAGGCTCACGAATTGGCTCTTGCCAATGAAAATATGGCGGTGATGACTGAGGAATATATAGCAAGTAACGAAGAGCTAAAAATCCAAAATTTAGAAAAAGGAAAGCGGGCGGATGAATTAGTCATTGCAAACCAAGAATTAGCATACCAAAACAGTGAAAAAATAAAGCGGGCAGATGAATTAGTCGTTGCAAATGCAGACTTGTATTTCCAAAATATAGAAAAAGAAAAACGGGCAAATGAACTTGAATTAATAATTACGCAAAATGAAGTGCTAAATCAGCAAGTGAATCATTTGCAAAAATTAGAAAGTATTGGACGAATGACAGCGGGGATTGCTCACGATTTCAATAACATTTTGGCGTGTATGATGGGCTACAACGAAATGAGCAATGACGTTTGTGCAGACATGAAAGATGAAAATTTAAGAAATGAATTAGCATCAAACATTGGACAAGTTTCAATCGCAGGTCAGCGAGCGATGGCGTTAATTGAAAAAATGATGACCTATTCCCGTCAGGATACACACAGCACGAAAGAAATTAACGTAGAACATACCGTTATTGCTATTAGAGATGTGTTGGCGATGTTACGCCCTGCGTTGACCAGTCGAATTCAAATTGAATTTATTCAGCACTGTCATGGCTTGATAAATGGTAATTGCAGTGATTGTATTGGCACAGATGATTGCGAGATAGACATTCAAATTGATGTTGTCGCGCTACATCAAATTTTGAC
>CAINDC010000210.1 GCA_903847275.1 uncultured Pseudomonadota bacterium | reverse complement strand
CCGTCAGTTCTTTTTCGGGCGGTTGGCGAATGCGGTTGAATTTAGCGCAAGCATTAATGTGTCGTTCGGATGTTTTGTTACTTGATGAACCCACGAACCATTTGGATTTAGACGCGGTTTTATGGTTGCAAGATTGGCTTGGTCATTACGCGGGAACATTGTTATTGATTTCGCATGACCGTGATTTTCTCGACACAATTACTGACCACATTGTTCATATCGAACAAGGGCAAGCTGAAATTTATACGGGAAATTATTCCGCATTTGAACGAATGCGAGCCGAAAAATTAGCACAACAACAATCTTCTTATCAAAAACAACAGCGCGAAATTGCTCACATTCAAAGTTTTGTGACCCGATTCAAAGCGCAAGCCACAAAAGCCCGCCAAGCGCAAAGTCGCATTAAAGCGTTAGAACGGATGGAATTGATTTCGATGGCGCACGTTGATTCGCCGTTTAATTTCACCTTCCCTGCTCCGAAAAAAATGCCAAATCCATTATTGTCGCTGGACGACGTAACGATTGGTTATGACCAAAAGGTGATTTTACCGAACGTAACTTTGACGATTGCCGCTGGTGACAGAATCGGGTTACTTGGTTCAAATGGTGCAGGGAAATCGAGTTTACTCAAAACACTTGCAGGCACATTGCCGCTTTTGTCGGGTAAACGTTTAGAAGCCGATGCGTTGAATATGGGTTATTTCGCACAGCATCAACTTGAACAATTGCACCTCGATGAAAGTCCGCTTTGGCATTTGCAACAAATCGACAAACAAGCCAGCGAAAAAGAATTGCGTAATTTTTTGGGCGGGTTTGATTTTTGTGGCGATAAAGTTATTGAAAAAGTTCAACCCTTTTCAGGTGGCGAAAAAGCGCGATTGGTTTTAGCGTTAATTGTTTATAAAAATCCGAATTTGTTGTTGCTCGACGAACCGACAAATCATTTAGATTTAGATATGTGTCATGCGTTGAGTGTCGCATTACAAGATTTTCAAGGCGCGATGGTTGTCGTGTCGCATGACAGACATTTACTGCGTTCGGTAACAGATACGTTGCTTTTAGTTGCAGATGAAAAGGTGGTTCCATTTGATGGTGATTTAGACGATTACCGCGCTTGGTTGACTGAACAAAAACGAAATAATGAAGCGCAAAATCAACCTGAAAAAGCTGACAATGTTTCTCGTAAAGACCAACGTAAATTGGATGCCGAACGTCGTCAAAAACAAAAACCGTTGCTTGACGCATTAAAAAAAGCTGAAGCAACAATGGAAAAATATCACGTCGAACAACGTGATTTAGAAACACAATTAGCGGATGAAAAAATTTATGCTGACAGCGAAAAAGCCCGTTTAAAAACAGTTTTAGAACGAAAAGCACAAATTGATAAATCATTGGAAGATGCTGAAATGATTTGGTTAGAGTTACAAGAACAAGTTGATTTATCGTCAAATAACATGGACTCGTAACAACGAAATTACACGTCATTCTAAGAAATCCGTAAAATAGTCACCTTAACGAAAACTTCCCTTGCTCCTTCTAAAATTATGACTTTATGGAAAATTTTCACGACAAGCTTTGTGCTTCTCAGCGTCGCTTGTTCAACAACGCAAGTTAAAGAAACAACTGCGCCTAAAAAAGATACTTTTGAAAATTTTAATCGAGGTATGTATTCATTCAATGAAAATTTAGATAAGGCTATTTTAAAGCCAATTGCGAAAGGTTATATGTGGGCAACACCTGATATTGTTGAAAAAGGTGTTACCAATTTTTTTAGTAATATCAATGATATTGGCGTAACGGTAAACGATTTATTACAATTTAAAATGACACAAAGCGGCATGGATGCAGGTCGTTTTATTGTAAATACGACAGCGGGTGGATTAGGGGTTGTCGATGTTGCTCAGATGATAGATTTGCCAAAACATAATGAAGATTTTGGGCAAACACTTGGGTTTTGGGGCGTTCCTACAGGCGATTTTCTAATGTTGCCATTTGCGGGCCCTAGTTCGCCACGTGAAATGGCTGGAATGTTAGGCGATGCACTATTTAATCCATTTAGTTACACATTTTTATTTGGTGGTGGCGTTGCCGTAACTGCTGCAACCACAGGCGTAAGAGCATTAGATATCACCAATACTCGCGCCACTTTGATGGGGACAGAAAAAATGGTTAATGAGGCTGCGTCCGATAAATACAATTTTATCAAAAACGCTTATCAACAAAGACGTGAATACCTTGTTCACGATGGTAATGTTCCTGCTGAAGATGACATTGATTTGCTTGACGATGATGAATCGTCAGCTCCTGTTTCCCCAAATTTACCCACATCAAAAAATCCCACTGCGGCACCAAAATCACCGTCGTCTATCCAACTCAAATTGCAATTCAAAATGGATAGCTTGCCGCCCGTTATCAATAACTCTCGTCGTTTCTTAGAATTGAGCGCACCTAAATGAACACGTTTCACCATTTCAAACTTGCCATTTTGCTATCTACATTATTGGCATTTAGTCCTTTTGCACACAGTAAAGACGGGCATTTTGTAGTTTTAAATTATCACGACATTATTGATGAAGAAGACATTGTTGCACCATTTGACCGAATGGAAGTGAACAAACATTTTTTAGAAGATCAATTTATTTGGCTGAAAAAAAATGATTACACCGTTGTCAGTGTTCAATCTGTTTTAGATGCAGCGGTAGGAAAATCGACATTACCTGAAAAAGCAGTTTTACTCACATTCGACGATGGATATTTAAGTTTTTACACTAAAGTTTTCCCCTTACTAAAAAAATATCATTATTCTGCGACGGTGGCGTTAGTTGGAACATGGATGGATGGAAATGTGACCGCTGATGACCCTGGAAAACCGTTGATGAATTGGGATCAAGTTCGTGAAGTCGCTCAATCGGGTTTGATCGAAATTGCTTCGCATACTTACAATTTACACAACGGCATTGTAGGCAATCCACAGGGCAACACACAAGCTGCGGTTGCCACACATTTGTATGATGAACAGATGTTGGTATATGAAACCGATGAGCAATATCAAGCTCGCATTCATGCCGCAATGTTTAAAAGTGCCGAATTTATTTTCCAACACGCGGGTATTCGTCCGCGTGTGATTGTTTGGCCTTATGGTGAATATAACGAAATTTCAATTTCCGAAGCGAAAGCAGCTGGATTTGAAATCACAATGGGATTGGTTGACGGTTTTAATACGCTAGCAGATTTAGATGTATTACATCGCTTGATTATTGTGGACGATCCAAAAGTTGAAAAATTTGCAGAAATTTTGACTGGTTTGCGTGTGGAACAACATGTTCGTGCAGCTCATGTTGATATGGATTATTTGTACGATAAAGACGCTGAACAAACTGAAAAAAATATCAGCAGCCTTGTACAACGTATTAAAGATATGCACATAAATACCGTGTATTTACAGGCTTTTGCCGATCCTGATGGTGATGGTAATGCGGAAGCGTTATATTTTCCTAATCGGCATTTGCCAGTCAAACAAGATTTATTTAATCGCGTCGCATGGCAATTGAAAAAACGCGCTGCCGTGAGGGTTTATGCGTGGTTGCCGATGATGGCATACCAAAGTAAAAAAATTGATAAATCATGGTATGTTCAAGAATGGCGCGACGGTAAAGCTCAAACATCTAGCCATATTTACACACGATTATCGCCATTCAATCCAGAAGCCAGACAATTTGTTGCCGAAATTTATGAAGATTTAAGTAAATACTGCAATTTTGACGGCGTGCTTTTTCATGATGATGGTATTTTGTCCGACTTTGAAGATGTTTCACCTACTGCGTTAGCTTATGGCAAACAAGTTTGGGGGTTGTCTGATGATGTGAATAAATTACGCGCCACCAGTAAAAGTCGTTTGGAATGGGCAAAGCATAAAACGGAATTGATGGGACAATTCACAGATGAATTAACGAATCGTGTCCGTTTTTATCGTCCGTACATTAAAACTGCACGCAATTTTTATGCACTGCCTTTACTCGAACCCTACAGCGAAGAATGGTACGCGCAATCATTCAAATCTTTTCTGACGCATTATGATTATGTGGCGATTGAAGCAATGCCATTTATGGAAGATGCAAAAAATCCGAATCAATGGCTTACCAATTTAGTAAAAGCGGCCGTAAAAGAACCCGACGGATTGAAAAAAACGGTGTTTGAATTACAAACTGTGAATTGGAAGAATCAACAAAAAATTCCGAGCAATGTGTTTATTGAACAGCTAAATTTACTGAAAACATTGGGTGTAAAACACATTGGTTATTATCCAGATAACGTTTATGAAAATCAGCCAAAATTGGAAGATTTACAACAACATTTTTCGTTGCCAGAGTTGCAATAAGTTATGACATTTTTACCTTTTGAAATTTTTCAATCTTGGCAAAATTTTATGGCGTGGTGGTCGCCAATCGATAAATCTATCGAAGAATTTATTTATTATTATCCGCTTTTTATGGCTTACATTTGGATGTTCGGCGCGATTATTTTTTGTTTGCGTTATGAATGGCATAAACCCAAATCGCCATTTAAAAATGAGGACAATTTGCCAATGGTTTCAATTTTAATTCCCTGTTACAACGAAGGTGAAAACGTTCGTGAAACGATTGGTATTTTACAAGAACAGGATTATCCAAATTTTGAAATTATCGCCATTAACGACGGTAGCAAAGACAACACATTAGAAATCTTGCATGAATTAGCCAAAAAATATAAAAATTTGCGCGTAGTAAACTTGGCGACAAATCAAGGCAAGGCAATGGGGTTGAGAACCGCCGCATTGTTGGCAAAGAGTGAAATTTTGGTTTGTATTGATGGTGATGCTTTGTTGTCACCAGACGCAGTTGGTTGGATGGTTCGTCATTTTATTGAAAATCCAAACGTTGGCGCGGTGACAGGTAATCCACGCATTCGCAACCGTTCAACTTTACTCGGACGTATTCAGGTCGGTGAATTTTCAGCGATTGTCGGCATGATTAAACGGGCGCAACGTTCTTATGGAAAAATTTTCACGGTTTCAGGCGTGATTGCCGCGTTTCGTAAATCGGCGTTGCACAACGTCGGTTATTGGAGCAACGACATGATTACCGAAGACATCGACATTAGTTGGAAATTACAACTTGCAGGTTGGACGATTCGTTTTGAACCAAATGCACTTTGTTGGGTGTTGATGCCCGAAACGTTAAACGGTTTATGGAAGCAGCGTGTGCGTTGGTCGCAAGGTGGAAGCGAAGTTTTGCTACGTTATTTTCGAGATTTATTTCGATGGTCGGCGCGTGGAATGTGGTTGCTCTATGTTGAATGTTTAATCAGTGTGACGTGGGCATTTTTGATTTTGTGTCATTTGCTTTTTGCACCAATGGAATTTTTGACTTCAACAGCCAATGAATCTTTGCATGATTTAAGCCCAAGCTGGACAAGTATGCTGCTGAGTGTAACGTGTTTGTTGCAATTTGGTGTTAGTCTGGCGATTGATTCACGTTATGAGTCGCAAACAGGCGGTGTTGGTCGATATTATTATTGGATGGTTTGGTATCCAATTGTGTATTGGCTAATGAATGTCGGCACAACCATTGTTGGAACAATTCGCGCAATCAAGAAAAAACGCGGACAACGCGCCGTTTGGGTGACTGTCGATAGAGGCTTGCGCGAATGAAACAGTACATCATTAACGCACCGCAATTACAGAGTCTGTCGAAACGCCTGAGTAGCTTTACCGTAATCGTTATTTGTTGGGTGATGTGGGGTTATTTGCTCTATCCTATTATCACTGTGATTAACTGGGTTCGTGGTGATTTCACGGTAATTAACGAAATGCGCTGGTTCGGTGGTTATAAAAGCCTGTTAGATTTACTTGAAATTTACGTTGGCACACTGATGATTTTGGGTATTGTGTGGATTGCTTGGATTTTATTACGCAAACTACGCCGCCAACGGATTTTGCCAGCCGCAAAAAAATGTGTGACAGATGAGGATATTTCGGCATTTTATCAAGTTGATCCAGTGCAAATTTTTCATTTTCGGAAACAGCAAAATGTGACGGTTTTTTTTGATAGTAATGGAAAAATCGTTGATTTGAAGTAAAAACTACATCAATAATATCAAGGAGAAAGAAGTAATGATTACAATTCTATTAGTTGACGATGACAACCTTAACCGCGATATGTTGACACAACATTTGAAGCGTAAAAATTATGCCGTCATTACAGCCGTTAATGGTTCGGAAGCGGTTGAGATAGCAGAAAAAGAACTTCCAAATCTTATTTTAATGGATATGAATATGCCGATGATGGATGGATTGGAAGCGACTCGCCAAATCAAAAAAAATCCTTTAACAGCTCACATTCCAATTATTATTTTGTCAGGTCATGATATGCCATCGTATGTGGCTCAAGCAATTGCAGGTGGCAGTGATGATTACGATACAAAGCCTGTCAATTTTGAACGGTTGTTCGGAAAAATTCAGGCTATTTTGAAAAAATAATCAATGTCCCGCTGACGCATTTTTATCTGTGCCGACTTTACTCAAAAGCGGCACGAGCAACACAGCAAAAAAGAAAATAAACGAAATAATTTGAAATAAATTATTAAACGTCATCACTTCTGCTTCGCGCCACGCTAAACTCGTCAAACGCGCTAACTCGATTTGCGTTAAATGTTGTCCGATTTCATCTGTCGCACTAATCGATTCACGTAATCCCGCATAATGCGATTTGTTTAATATCAGCATTAACGTATTCGCCACTGCCAATCCCATCGCGCCACCTAAATTTCGCATTAAATTATATAAACCACTCGCATTTTTCACTTCTTCAATTGGCAATAAACCTAACGCTAACGTGTTAATAGGTAAAAAACACAACATCAATGCACTTCCGCGAATCGCTTGTGGCAAAAAGAATTCCCAATAACCCGATTCCGCTGTCAAATTTCCGTTTAACCATGAACCTAAACCAAACAAACTCATTCCTAAACACAGCATTAAACGTAAATCGATCTTCTTTTCGAGAGGACCTGCAATAAATGCAGATACCAACTGAAACAGCCCGACAACCATTAAATAATAACCAATCTGTAAACTGTTTAAGCCCTTCACGCTTCCTAAATAAATCGGCGTTAAATAAATAATCGTATACAGCCCAATACCTAAAACAAAACTAAATGCACACCCAATCGCAAAGTTACGATTTCTAAACGCATACAAATCAATAATGGCGTGTGGATTCGTCAACTCCCACCAAAACATCGCCGTGCCACTTATTGCCGCCACAACACTTAACATTAAAATCAAATCATCTTCAAACCACTGATCGCGTGCGCCTTCTTCGAGAACATATTGCAAACTGCCTAAAAAAATTGCTATCAACGCAATGCCGATAAAATCAATTTTTTTCAGCAAATCCCAATTTGGTTTATCGATGTCTAAAAACGTAAACACCATAAAACAAACAATAAAACCTGGAATGATGTTGATTAAAAATAATAATTGCCAACTGTACGCATCGGTTAAATAGCCACCCAAAACAGGACCAATTGTCGGAGCCATCGTGACAATTAAACCCAAAACAATACTCATCGTTGGTTGTAATCGGGGCGGAAACAAAATGAAAATAATCGTAAATGTCATCGGAATCATCGCGCCACCGAAAAAACCTTGAATGCAACGAAACACAATCATCGACGGTAAATTCCACGCAAACGCACACGCTAAACTCGACAACGTAAATCCGCCCGCTGACAAAACATACAAATAGCGCGTGGAAAAAACGCGCCCAAGCCAACCCGATAACGGAATAATGATAACTTCGGCGATTAAATACGACGTTTGTACCCACGCAATTTCATCTTGCGTTGCGGATAAACCTGCTTGAATTTCTTGCAATGAACTGGCGACAATTTGAATGTCTAACACCGCCATAAACACGCCAATCGCCATGCTGAAAAAGCCAATCCATTCGCCTGTCGTTAAAATGCGTTCGCCTCTTTCATTGACAGCGGTCATAGCGGTTTCACTTGCACTTTCACAGTTGTAGATAAACCTGATTTGAGCAACGCTGTATTTTCATTGGCATCAAAAACGATTTTCACAGGTACACGACGCACGATTTTAGTGAAATTTCCTGTCGCATTTTCAGCAGGTAAAAGACTAAATTCCGAGCCACTTGCAGGTGAAAAACTTTCGACTTTTCCTGTGAAATGGATATTCGGATAGGCATCAATATGAATTTTAACGGGCTGCCCAATTTTCATATTTTCGATTTGTGTTTCTTTGAAATTGGCTTCTGCCCAAATTTTTTGGGTTTCAAGCAAATACGCTAAATTTGTTCCCGCTTGGACAAACGCGCCAAGTTGCACGCCACGATGTCCAATTACGCCATCAAACGGCGCACGAATTTTGGTATTTTCTAAATCAATTTTCGCCAACGCGACTTGCGCTTGTGCTTGTTTTACACGCGCTTGCGCTTGTTCAATTTCATGTTCAAAACTGGAAATTTGTTTATGTTGCGCCGCCACGGTCGATTTTGAACCCTGTAATTGCGCCGTCGTTTCTCTGGATTGCGAAAGCATTTTATCGAGCATTTGCGCTGGAGCTGCGCCACTTTCAACTAAGTGCATAAATCGCTGCAAATCTTTCTCAACATTATGTTGCCTCGCTTCAACGGCTGAAACATCGGCATTTGCCGTAGCAACATGCGCGTGTTGCGTATTTTTTGCCGCTTGCACACGCGCAATATCTGCTTGTGCTTCAATCACTTTTGCCTGAGCTAAATCGAGTTTAGCTTGATAATCGCGGTCATCAATCACAGCCAACACCTCGCCTTGTTTTACGCCTTGATTATCATCAATTCGTAAATCGGTAATGTAACCCGCTACTTTTGGCGTAATCAAAACGCTGTTGGTTTTTAAATAGGCGTTATCGGTGCTTTCGTAATGTTGGCGTTCTTCAAACCATGAAAAACCCGCCCAACCCGCGTAAGCCAGTGCTGAAACTAAAAAAGAAAATATAATAAGACGCTTCATAAATCTGCCACTGATGTTAAATTTGCTTTATTCTAACCGAATGCACAACTTACTCACTCACGGTAATTCCAACTTAATGACACATTTAAAATTTTCCTTCACATTTTATTTATTATTCACAATCAATGCTCACGCTGAAACTTTAGACGATGCGTGGGCAACCGCATTAAATACCAATCATCAAATTAAAGCCGCACAAGCCAACACAGATATTTCACAAGAACAATTACAAGCGGCGGAAGGTCAGAATTTACCCGATTTGAACGTCGGTTCAAGTTACACGCAATACAATGAAACACCGTCAGCAAAAACCAGTATTGGCGGAAAATCCGCCCAATTTGCCATGCAACAAATGGGAAATGTGAAAGCGCAAGCCATGGCGACGTTACCAATTTATACTAGCGGCAAAATCACTCATAACATCAATGCAGCACAAGCCAATTTAGATGCGACACAAGCCAACGAAAAAGTCGCCGCATTGAACTTAAAAATGCAGGTTGCTGACAGTTACGTTGCCGTTTTACGTTTGGAAGATGCGGTGCAAGTCGCCCAAAGTCATATTCAAAGTTTAGAAAGTCATGCCAAAGATGTGAAAAATTTGTTTGAACAAGGTGTGGTAGCGAAAAATGATGTGTTGGCAGCGGATGTTGAATTACTGAATGCAAAACAACTTTTGTTACAAGCTGCAAACGTTTATGACAATGCCAAAGCGCGTTATAACCAGTTATTAACTCGCCAGTTAACAGCAAAAGTAGAACTCGCTAAAAATTTTCCTGAACCATCAAAAACAACGTTAGAAAATTTAAATCAAAGTGCGTTGAATCAACGTCCTGAATTATTAGTTTTGAATGAACAAATCGAAGCGTTACATGAACAAATGCAAGCCATGAAGGCTAATTTAATGCCGCAAGTTGCCTTGAATGGGGGCTATCAATATCAACAAAACCGTTATCAGGCTTACGAAGGTTTGTGGCAGGCAAATGTGGGTGTGGATTGGAAATTGTACGACGGCAGCACAAATCACAAAGGCGAAGCCTTAGAAAAACAAGCACTAGCTTTAAAAGAACAACATGAAGAATTATCGGGACAGATTTTATTGGAAGTTCGTCAAATTTGGTTAGATACGCAAGAAGCACAACAACGTTTACAAGTCGCGAAACAAGCAATTATGCAAGCGGATGAAAATTTGAAAGTGTCTACAGACCGCTATCAACAAGGTTTAGCGACGCATACGGAAGTCATTCAAGCCGAAGATTTACGCACGAAAACACACAATAATTTAAACAATGCGACGTATGATGTTGCGTTAGCGACTTTGCGATTGAAACATGCAACGGGCAATTTTTAATTTTTACAGACACAAAAAAGCCGCTGTTTCTTACGAAACAGCGGCTTTTTCATCTTACAAGATTTAGACTAAAGTAACGTCTTCAGCTTGTGGACCTTTTTGACCTTGTGTCACTGTGAATTGGACTTTTTGTCCTTCATCTAATGATTTGAAGCCTGATCCAGCGATGTTACGGAAGTGGACGAATACATCTGGACCACTTTCTTGTTGAATGAAACCGAAACCTTTTTCAGCATTGAACCACTTAACTGTACCTGTTGCCATTTTTGTAGCCTTTTAAAAATTTGAAATGTAAATCCCTTTCGGGGGTGGAGCTGTGAAATTAAAGATTACTTCATGGTTTAAACAGGACGAGCGGTACAACTAAAACTTCGTAGAGATAAGCATAACGGTAAATCTATTTCGAGCTAGCTACGATTTTATAGATGCACCCTAGATAAGTCAATGAATTTTCTATGACAAATGTGTGTCACTACTCCCAACAATTCGTTCCCGTCGATGATGCTTTCACGCCTGTTGAATCCAACGTTAAAGTTCCACAATCATCAGTACTAACAGGCGTTGCTTGCAATGTGTAATTCCCTGTTGCCAACGTAGGAATGCTCAACGTATAAGATTGTGTACCACTACCATCTGTCGGAACTCTATCAGTAAAAATTGAAGTATCACCTGTTCCAACGGTTACGCCAGTGTAATCATTATTATTTTCAACGCGCCACTGTTCCATAGCTGTCGCCATAGAAACCAACGCCGCTTGTGCTTCAGAACGCTTTGCTTTTTGAATATGACTCATGTAGCTAGGATAACCAACACTACTTAAAATGCCAATAATCGCCACCGTAATCATCAATTCAATTAACGTAAAACCCATTTGTTTCGCTTTCATCGTTTTCACTCCAAAAGTTTATCTTCTTTTAAATCATCGGACACTTCGCTCAATAATTCAGCCACTCGCATTCCCGTATCAAATGAATCATCATAATAAAAGCGTAATTCTGAAATATGCCGTAGTCGCATTCGTTTTGCCAAAGCGTGGCGAATCAATGGTGACATTTCATTTAATGCTTTCGTACTCGCTTTTTTTCCAGCGGCATCGGTATTCAAAACAGTGATATAAATCTTGGCTACCGCTAAATCTTTGGTCACAATCACTTCGTTAATCGTCACAAAACCAATGCGAGGGTCGCTAATTTCACGTTGTAAAATTAACGACAACTCTTTTTGCATTTGTGAAGATACTCGTGTGTGACGAGCAAATTCTCTAGCCATTACAATTCCCGTCTGACTTCGATACGTTCAAAGACTTCGATTTGATCGCCAGCACGAACGTCGTTGTAATTTTTCACGCCAATTCCACATTCCATGCCCATTTTAACTTCGGCAATGTCATCTTTATAACGACGTAATGATTCCAATTGACCTTCATAAACAACCACATTGTCACGCAATACACGAATCGGTAAGTTACGTTTAACCGTGCCATCAAGCACCATACAACCTGCAATCGCGCCAAGTTTTGGTGATTTAAATACATCACGCACTTCAGCAAGTCCAACGAATTGTTCTTTAATTTCAGGTGCCAACATTCCACTAATTGATTTTTTAATCTCATCAATTGCTTCATAAATGATGCTGTAATAATGCAAATCTACGCCACGTTCTTCAATCATTCGACGTGAAGTCGCGTCAGCACGCACGTTGAAACCAATCAAAATTGCGCCCGAAGCGAGAGCTAAATTCACATCACCTTCGTTAATACCGCCTACGCCACCGTAAACGACTTTTACTTCGACTTCGTCATTCGACAATTCAACTAATGAGTTGCGTAACGCTTCCAAACTACCTTGTACATCAGTTTTCAATACTAAATTCAATGACGATACTTCACCCGCTTTCATTCTATTGAAAACATCTTCAAGTGTTGTCGCTTGTTCTGCATGACGTTTGAGGCGTTTTCTGTCTTCACGATGTTTCGCTAATTCTTTAGCGACACGCTCATTTTGAACAACCAAGAATTCATCACCCGCATTTGGTGTACTAGATAAACCTAAAATTTCAACAGGTTCACAAGGTCCCGCAGATTTGATAGCTTTACCATTTTCATTAAACATGGCTCGAACACGACCATATTCCTGTCCACACAATACCATTTGTCCATTTTCTAATGTTCCGCGCTGAACAAGTATCGTTGCAACTGCGCCACGTCCACGATCTAAACGTGATTCAATAACGAGACCCGATGCCGCACCTGCAACAGGAGCTTTAAGTTCTAAAATTTCTGTTTGAACAATCAGTGATTCGATTAACTCATCTACGCCCTGCCCTGTTTTTGCGGAAATTTTTAAGAATTGCACGTCACCGCCCCATTCTTCTGCCAATACATCTAACACAGATAATTCTTGCATTACTTTGTCAGGATTCGCACCAGGTTTATCCATTTTATTAATCGCGATAATAATTGGCACTTTAGCGGCACGAGCGTGTTCAACGGCTTCTTTTGTTTGCGGCATTACACCGTCATCTGCTGCAACTACGATAATCACAACGTCGGTAATATCTGCACCACGCGCACGCATTGCAGTAAATGCGGCGTGTCCTGGTGTATCTAAGAATGTAACAGAACCGTGATCGGTTTTGACTTGATACGCGCCAATGTGTTGGGTAATTCCACCCGCTTCACCAGCTGCAACACGGGTTTTACGAATGTAATCGAGTAATGATGTTTTACCATGATCAACGTGTCCCATGATGGTAACAATCGGTGCACGCGGTAATTCTTGATGTGTGTCATCTTCGGTTACTTCAGCGAGCATTTCTTTCTCGAAATCATCATCGCTTTGCATAATGGGTGTATGTCCCATATCTTCAACTAAAATAGCCGCTGTATCTTGATCAATACTTTGATTGATAGTCGCCATAATGCCAAGTTTCATTAAATGTTTAATTACCATCGCGGCTTTAACATTCATTTTGTTCGCTAATTCCGAGACGATAATCATCTCAGGAATCGTTACTTCATAAACCATTTGTGCAACAGGCATTTCAAATTGATGCTTGCCGTCGTTTTGTTGAATAATGCGTGCCGTTGGTTGTTTACCACCTTTTTTCTTACTATTGCGTTTGGCATCTTTGCCCGTATAAGAAGAATTTCCACCCGCTGGTTTCGCAGGACGACGTGTACGATTTTCTTCTTGTGTTTTCGCTGGGGCTGGCTGCGGTGCAGCAACTGCGGCTGATGCAGCAGGACGCGAATTATTTTGTGCTGGTTTTGCAGGTTGTTTCGTGGGTTTATTACCTGCATTATTATGTGGTGGACGTGTGCCGTTTTGTGACGGTTTTGCTGCGGCAGGTTGTTTCGCTCTTTCTGCAGCTTGCAATTTTGCCGCTGCTTGTTGACGAACTTTATCCGCATTACGGTTAATTGAATCTTCTAAACGCTGATCTTTCGCAACTTGCATTTGACGAGCAGTTTCATTTTCTTGCGCTTTGATTGTTTCAGGTGATAAATCAAAATTAACTTTATTTTCCAAAGGAGCAGTCACTTCATGTGTTGTGGTTGTAGCGGTGTTTTTAACTGTAGCACTTGTATTTTTTTCAACTTGAGCATCAACGACTGGAATGACAGGCGCAGCCGTTTTTGTTTCTACACTTGGTTCACGTTTGATATAAGTTTTTTCTTTACGCACTTCAACACTAATCGTTTTCGTTGCTGAACCTGGTGTGCTGGCTTGTTTTAATTCACTTACTTTGCGACGTTTTAATACAACGCGATTCGGTGCATTTTCATTTTCACCTGTTGCTTTGCCATGACGTTGACGTAAATGAGCAAGTAATTTCGATTGCTCGGCATCGCTTACTTCTGCATCTGCAGTTGATGCGACTAATCCTGCTTCTTTCAACTGCACCAATAAACGATCTAATGGGATTTTGACGATTTCCGCTAATTGACGTACTGTTTTAACACTCATATTCATTTCTCCTCTATGCGTCTGCTGACTCAACAAACCATGGTTCACGCGCCTTCATGATTAGTTTTGCGGCGCGATCTTCATCCACACCTGTGAATTTCAATAAATCATCGACTGCCTGCTCGGCTAAATCATCCATCGTTACAATGCCTTCATTTGCCATGGCGTGCGCTAATTCGCTATCCATACCGTCCATTGCAAGTAACGTTGCATCTGGCTGCACCGCATTTTCAATACTTTCTTCGGCTGCAATTGCACTGATAAGCAACGCATTTTTCGCCCGACTGCGTAATTCTTCAACGATTTCTTCATCAAAACCATCAATTTCTAACAACTCATTTGATGGCACATAAGCGATTTCTTCAATCGTATTGAAACCAACTTCAACCAAAATGATTGCAATTTCATCGTCGATGTCTAACAACTCAATAAACATTTCCTTGATTTTATTAGCTTCAGCTTCGTTGGACTCTACTGCTTTCGACGCATCAATGACGTTTAATTCCCAACCTGTCAATTGACTTGCCAAACGGACATTTTGACCAGACCGTCCAATTGCTTGTGAAAGACTCTGTGAATCTACCGCTAAATCCATGCTGTGTTTATCTTCATCTACGATGATAGAGCGAATTTCAGCAGGTGACATGGCGTTAATAACAAATTGAGGTTCACTTGGATGCCAAATAATAATGTCAACACGTTCGCCTGCTAATTCATTTGTGACCGATTGCACACGCGAACCTCGCATTCCAACGCACGCACCAACAGCATCTAAACGTGGGTCATTACTTTTCACTGCTAATTTTGCACGAGAACCTGCATCACGAGCCGCGCCCATAATGGTAATCATGCCCTCTGCAATTTCGGGAACTTCCAAACGGAATAATGCCATTAACAACTCAGGTGAATTACGGCTAACAAAAAGTTGAGGGCCACGCGCTTCTAAGCGAACTTCTTTTAAATAACCACGAATACGATCACCTAAACGCATTGCTTCACGAGGAATCATATCTTCTTTAGAAATATAGGCTTCAACATGACCACCCAATTCTAAATAAACACTGCCTTTTTCAATCCGTTTTACTGTACCTGTAATCAATTCACCAACACGCGATTTATAGGCTTCAACTATTTTATTGCGTTCTGCATCACGGACTTTTTGAATAATGACCTGTTTTGCAGTTTGCGCGGCAATTCGTCCAAAATCGACAGATTCAATTTCTTCATAAACCACATCGCCAATTTGTGCGTCTGGATTATCGAATTGTGCGACTTCGAGCAGAATTTGACTCATCGGCAATTCAACATCTCGCCCTAAATCAGTATTTGGCGCAACGACATCCCAGCAACGATGCGTCAAATAATCTCCCGTTTTACGATCAATCGTCACACGCGCTTTAATTTGAGAACCGTAACGTTTGATGGTTGCAGCTTCTAATGCTGCTTCAATCGCTTGAAATACGAT
>CAINDC010000209.1 GCA_903847275.1 uncultured Pseudomonadota bacterium | reverse complement strand
GGTAAGCTAATTTTATGCAAAATTGGTAATTGATGATTTTAAAGTTACTTGATTTTCAACAACTTTTCAAAATCGAGATGGCGTTTATTTTAACGTATCTTATTGATTTTACTACCCGCACTGGTTTGCAGGGACTATCCGAAATTGATTCTGCTGGTTGGAAATTAATTAACAAATATAGGAATCTTATTGAACCTGATCTTGCTGATAATGGTCGATATTCACATATATCATTGCGCGGCGCGGCAGCAAAAGTAGATATGAACATTATGAAAATTTCTGCGAATCTACATTTATTAAGTCATGACGTAGGAAGTACGTCAACGATTAGTAATGAATGCGTCAAATCAGCAATACTAATTGTTAATGATTTGCTGGAGCATCAATTATCGATGTTAACTGAAAAGGGATTGACTGGTAAAAATGCAGCACATAATGCGATATTGAGAATGTTTGATAATTCCCCGAAATTATCGGATAGACAAATAATAACAAGCCGTAGCAACGTTGCACCTTTTAAAGATTCGACTGGTAATAAAGCTAATTTGATAAGGATGGCACTTTTAGATCTGGTAAATTCTGGAATACTTTCTAAAACTGGCGAGGGTACCAAATCAATTTATACATTTACACCTACAACAACTACAACAACTACAACAAAACCTTTGGAAGCCTCTAATTTACTGAATTCTGGTTAATAAAATATCTGCAACAAATCTACAACAACACCTACAACAAACATTTACTCCCTAAATTCCGTTGTATATTGTTGTAATGTTGTTGTAGGTGCCTACAACAACATTAAATCTTTTAAAAACAATTGATTAAACTGATTGTTATGTGCTTGTTGTAGTTGTTGTAGTACCTACACATATTTTTTTAATGGAATTTTTAATTTGAATTAAATATCATTCACGTTATAATTGATGTGAATTAAATATCGTTCATATACATGGAGAAACTATATGGCAAATAAATTTATTAGTATTAATTACAGGCACGCCAATAATTCCCGTCATGCGCTACAGGTAGAACAATTTTATATTGATGCTTTAAAAGCAATTGGAATCGACGATATTTCAAAATTTGTTGCTGAAAATGCAGGAATATCGCAAGTTACTAAAAATGTTAAACGTGCGATTGTTAATGAATTAGTTAATCGTGCCACCACACAATCAAATGAATTAAATATCATTCGGTCGGAATCAACCAATGAATTAAATGTCATTCAATCGGCATCACAATCGACTAATGAATGGTTAGATAGCTTACCAGTTGCAACATCAAATAGACGTTGTACACAACTAACTGGTGCGAAAATGCAAAAGCAATGTAAAAACAGAGCCTTCGAAGAAGGATATTGCAGGTTACATTATGCTCAATATATAAAAAACCGTTGATAATGAGTCAAATCAAACATCAATCTAAACTAATGAGGAAAATAATATGACTGCAATCACTATTGATACTTATGCGCTTATCACATCATTAAAAGATGCTGGCGTGCCAGAACAACAGGCGAAAGCGCAAGTCGAAGTCATTACAAGGATTTCAGAGGTAACACGTCGCCAAATTGAGCATGATCATAAACTGGACGACATAGCCACCAAACGCGACATTAAAGACTTAGAATTGAAAATTGAGCAAGCAAGAGCAGATTTATTGCGTGATTTGAAAGAGTTGGACTTACGAATTGAAACAAAGATAGAAAAATCTAACAACAAATTGATAATGTGGATGGTTAGCTTAGGAACGGCACAAGTCGGAGCGGTGTTTTTCATTCTCAAATTATTGGAAAAGGTTTGAATAAAAACCGCAGAAAATTAAATCAATCTAACTGTAGGAAAAACCTAATCCTTAGTGAATGATATTCCATTCACTAAGGATTAACGCGGAACAAGTAAATTAATGCTAATTATGATTGAGATAATCAGAATATAACCGCCCCCTAGTTAATTATTTTAATACGTCTAATTTCGATTTTAATACGCCAAGGTGGCGCGTAAAATAAAAATCAATACCAACCCACGTCTAAAATATTTTAATAGCTTAAATCGGGAATTAAATTAGATTTTATCGGTATTAAATAATTTTTTGTAGAACTTGAATTTGTATATCGAGAATTCTAAATATTTGCATTTGGAACATATCAATATGCAAACCTACAAAATTTCAGACGATAAACTCTTTGGCGAATGGGCGGATTCTGCAAAATTTTTAGAAAAAATAATAGATTTAATATCCCCAATTGATATTAAAGATTTTGATAATCCCAAACAGATCCAAGAATTGATTGACGTGAATAAACGGGTTATATCTTTTAAAAAGTCGGATTATGGCAAATTTCAGAGTCTTAAATTAAATGAAAATATGTCATATAGATTTAATCCTTTTGTTAAATTACAACACTGCAACAGATTGGTAGCCAGGTATTATAAGATATTGCCTAAAATCATCGAAGAATCACCTAATTCATCATTTCATTTCTTAACTATGAATATCCCACACTGCGAAATTTCTGACTTGAAGCAAAATTTGAAACATTTGGGATCATCATTAACCAAGTTTTTAAAATTGCCAGAAATTGCTCGATTATTAAAAAATGGTGGATATTATGCAGTATTCGAAACATCGTTACATGATGGTATGTTTGTGCCACATATTCATATTGTTTTAAATTTTCCACCACGTTTTAAAAATGGCGTGAATTATTTAACGCCTGAAAAATTTCAAAAACTTTGGATAGATGTTGTCAAATTTCCAAATGCTACGGCACATATAACAGAAATTAAACCAAATGATACGCAATCCTTAATTGATGGGTGCGATTAAAAGTGTGGGGAATTTAGTAGAATATCGTTATTTAAATTGACAGAAACCATGACTAAAAACGACCAAATTTTCCTCAACCGCCTAAATGAACATCCAGAACTGCGTGAACGAATGGAAGGACTTTTG
>CAINDC010000208.1 GCA_903847275.1 uncultured Pseudomonadota bacterium | reverse complement strand
CCTATTGCAGTTTAAAACACAAAAAAATGCTTCAAAAGGATCAAAATAACAACAAAACCAGCTATTTCATAAAATTTCAGCTCCAAATTTTAGCATGGAAATTTTGACGAAATGTTCTGCTCTATTTTTAGAGATTCCCTTTATTAGCAATAAATAATGTTAAAGACATTTATGGCTTTCAAAGTGGTTCTGACGTAATCGAGTTTAAAGCAGGCTTGATTGTGAGTGGTGGTGGTACAGCATTAACTGCTGCCTCTACCTACGCAACTCTCGTAGAACAAACTGTTGGCACAGCAGGTGGTCACTTTACGCAAGTAGTAACTAAAGCGTTCTACGAATTGAGTTGTACTGCGGATCTTACTGCTGGTGTTGCTCAATCTGCGACGAATGTTGCATCTTTATTGCAGTATTGGGAAGTGAGTACAGCTGCTACGAGTGAAGGTGTAATTATTGTGGATGATGGTACTGATAGTTATATGTGGGCTATTGTTCCAACATCTTCAGCATCTACTGTTATTGACGCAGCTGAATTGACCTTAATCGGTATTATTCATGGTGTGAACAATGTTACAAATGGTGACTTTGCAGTCGTCGCTTAGTTCATAGTTTAGTAAAAGCGAATTGTGGTTTAGTTCGCTTTACTTGATGAGAAAAAACCCTGCTGCCGTGAGGCGGTGGGGTTTTTTCGTATGTGGTATGATTTGGCAAATTTAAAAATCACTGGAGAAAAACATGACCGATGACGAATTGAAGGAATTAGTGGCGAGTTTGGCAATTAAGTCAGATAGATTGGATGCTCAAATGCAAAAAACCGATGAGAAATTAAGTCGTATCGGCGATATGCTAGACGGAATTGGAAAAAATCAAGGTTTTGTTGCTGAAGAGTTTTTTGTTAATAGCTTGCTTGATGACCCACATTTAGGGGAAATTCATTTTGACGATATTGCTAAAAATGACTTTAAGCATCGTGGCAAAACTCAAGAAGAATACGATATTGTGATGACGAATGGGAATGCGGTCGGTATTGTAGAAGTGAAATACAAAGCACATGAAAAAGATGTCGATAAACTCGAACGTAAGATGCGAAATTTTAAAACGCTCTATCCTCTGTATAAAGATTACAAACTTTACGGTGCAATCGCCTCTTTTCATTTTTATCATGAAGCGAAAGAGGCAGCGTTGAATCGTGGTTTTTTTGTGTTGCAACGAAGTGGAAAAGTCATGCAAACCGACTGTGGTGAACATTTATTGGTGCTGTAAATACGACAGCATGTTAACAAACTTAAAAAACGATAAATACTTATGCAAGCAGATAGACTATTTCAAGAAGCCCAAACCCAACATCAACGTGGACAACTCGCGCAAGCCTTAAAACTTTATGAACGCGCATTAGCCATCAAACCCTATCATGCGCCTGCTCGAATTTTTAAAGCCTTATTGATTCAGCAGCAAGGTAAGTCACTCGCCCTATGTGCCACCGAATTTGTCTTTATGTGCTAGTCGTGAAGAAGCAGGCTTACCAGAAACAGGCGTTGTATTTGGTGTCTTTAACCAATACTACAAGTTTTCACCTGATACGTTTGCGTTATGGGCGGATATTTTGCGCCAAGTTCCCGATTCGGTCTTTTGGTTGCTGGACACTAAAAATGAACAGTTTAAAGAGCGTGTTCTCGCACAAGCTAAACATTATGGCATTGATGCTGATCGTCTAGTTTTTGCACCACACAAACCACAAAATGAACAATGGGTGCGATTAAAAGTGTGGGGAATTTAGTAGAATATCGTTATTTAAATTGACAGAAACCATGACTAAAAACGACCAAATTTTCCTCAACCGCCTAAATGAACATCCAGAACTGCGTGAACGAATGGAAGGACTTTTG
>CAINDC010000207.1 GCA_903847275.1 uncultured Pseudomonadota bacterium | reverse complement strand
TCACCGCTGAATTGAATGAAAATGGTGAACTGATTGGTGTTGAGATATTAAAAGCGAGTATTTTCTTGCGTGATTTTATTTTAGAAAGTACCCAAGCAAAGTTAATGCAATTACAACGAGCGCGTTATTTAGAAGCCCATTAAATTTTGGTGATTTATCAATTCAAGTATTACCGCCAGCATTTCAAAAAAAGTGGGCGGTTTTGTTTTTTCTCTACACAATTTTTAAATAATTCATGAAATCCCTAATCTCAGAATGATTCAAGAACTTATTGTTACCACTCAAAATGCCGCTGGCATTCCACACCTTGCACCGATGGGCGTTCACGTTCATAACGATGAAATCCATATTTTGCCGTTTAAACCGTCAACCACGTTGGCAAATTTACTCGAAACCCAAACCGCTGTTTTAAATTATTGCGACGATGTGCGAATTTTTGCAGGCTGTTTAACGGGACGACGTGATTGGAATTTAAATGGTTTGGTTTTAGAGGGCGCGTTAGCACATAGCGAAGTCGAATTAGTACGAATCGAAGACGATGAAACCCGCCCGACGTTGGTTTGTCGTATTTTAAACACCGTCAATCACGCGCCATTTATGGGATTTAATCGCGCTCAATACTCGGTTTTGGAAGCCGCAATTTTAGTCAGTCGTTTAAAAATGTTGCCGTTGGAAAAAATCGACAGCGACTGTGCCTATTTAAAAATTGGGCTAGAAAAAACCGCAGGCGAACGTGAATTGGAAGCATGGGGCTGGTTAATGGACGCGATTGAAACATTCAAAAAGGAGAATTCAAAATGACGGGAATGTTAGCCAGTGTTAAAAATTTAGTCGAAGTCGAATTCGTATTTAATGCAAAGGTCGATATTATCGATTTGAAACAACCCGAATTTGGTGCGTTGGGTGCATTGCCTGTCGAATTGGTTACGAAAATTGTTGAAAAAATAAACGGACGTTGTCCTGTTAGTGCAACGGTAGGTGATTTGCCAATGAATGCTGAAATCATTTTTAACGCCGTTTCAGAAATGGCAAAAACGGGCGTAGATTTTGTCAAAATTGGTTTTTTTCCTGACGGGGATTGGATTTCGATTGTGCAGAAACTTGGTGGTTTAACAGAAAATATAAAATTGATTGTGGTTTTATTTGCCGATACGAAACCTGATTTTTCGATTATTCCCGAATTGAAAAAGGCGAATTTTGTGGGCGTAATGCTCGACACAATGCACAAACAAAATGGTTCGTTGACAGAAGTTATGTCGAAAGAAACGATTCGTGAATTTGTCGAACTTACTAAAAAAGAAGCCTTAATTTGTGGTTTAGCAGGTTCGTTGCGGTTAGAAAATATCGCAGAATTATTGCCATTTAACGCAGATTATTTGGGCTTTCGAGGCGCGTTATGTAATCAACATAATCGTGTCGGGGAATTGGATTTGAATGCACTGGAACAAATTCGCACAGCTATTTTTCATCACGCATAATTTTTCTCGTTTAATGTCTATTGGTTGTCATTAATCATGTGTATATTTTTAATTCAACTCAATTTTAACTTCGGGGGAATGTATGAAAAATATATGTGATTCAGGTGATTTAATTAAAAGTCATGCAAAATGGAAAATGAAATTAGCGATTGCTATTGCCAACAAAGAAAAACTTAACATAGGATCGATCAGCGATGACGGGCGTTGTACTGTTGGTAAATGGTTGCATAAAAAAGAAATCTATTCAAAATTCAAACAGTTGCCAAGTTTTTTAGATTGCATAACAAAGCACATGAAATTTCATATTGAAGCGGGTAAAGTGGCGACGCTTGTTAACGCCAAAAGATATGAAGACGCATTGCAGCTATTAGACAGCAATACGTCTGATTTCAACCGTGCGTCTGATGACGTTACCTTATCAATTACCCACTTTTTACAAGAATTAGATAGCTCGGGAATTGCTCATTAAAATGAGCGACGTGATTTAAGCGAATACACCTCGAATAACATCACAAATCTCGTGAATTTCAGCATCCGTCAAAAACGGACAAATTGGTAGTGAAAAACAATGTGCTGCAACGGATTCTGTCATCGGGAAAGTCAGTCCCGCACAGTCTTCTTTGAACGCATTTTGTTGATGTAAAGGCACAGGATAATATACCGCACAACCGATTTGTTTGGCTTGCAACGCAGCCATTACGTCATCACGTCTATCACAAAGTAACGTATATTGATGATAAACGTGTTCGCCACAACCATCTTCAAACGGTATTTCGAGTGGCAAACCTGCCAACAATTCGGCGTACAATTTCGCCACATGACGACGACCTTGATTGTATTCGTCAATGTGTTTCAGTTTGGCGCGTAAAACCACCGCCTGCATTTCATCTAAACGGCTGTTGTAACCAATTACATCATGATAATAACGCACGTCCGAACCGTGATTGCGAAGTTGGCGAATTTTTGCTGCCGTTTCATCACTATTTGTCGTCGCTAAACCGCCATCACCAAACGCACCTAAATTTTTGCTTGGAAAAAAACTAAATCCCGCTGCATGACCGATTGCGCCTGTTTGTTTGCCGTTGATTCTCGCGCCAAACGATTGGCAACAATCTTCAATTAACTTCAAATTATGTTGTTCACACAACGCTAAAATTGCTGTCATATCGGCGGGTTGTCCAAACAAATGCACGGGCATAATGGCTTTTGTTTTTGGCGTAATCGCAGCTTCAATCGCTTTTGGACAAATGTTAAAGGTGCGCGGGTCAATATCCACAAACACAGGAATCGCTCCGACGTATTTAATCGCTTCGGCGGTGGCAATAAAGGTAAATGGCGTGGTAATGACTTCATCACCAGCAGTAATACCTTCAGCGATTAACGCTAAATGTAACGCATCCGTGCCAGAAGCCACGCCAATCGCGTGTTTTACACCAAGATATTCGGCGGCTTCGCGTTCAAAGGCTTGCACATTCGCGCCTAAAATGAAGCTGCAATTTTCGATAACATCCGCTAAACCGCGTTCGACTTCGTCTTTGATTTCGGCGTATTGCGCTTTGAGATTGACCATTGGGATCATGTTTGTGTTTCCTAAAAGTTGAGAATTTGAAAATTTTTATAGCACAAAATCACTCGCAACCAAACTGCTCACGCCATTCAATTGAATCGAAAACTCAGGGGCAATGTCAGCATCAGTGCTGCCGTAGAGAATTTTGCTTGTTACATCGAAACGTAATTGTCCCGTTGCGTTGGTTTTGCTAAATGCCGCGCTACTGATAAAACTAAACGCTTGGTCGCCTGTTAATTTTTCGTTTGCATCAATGGCAGAAAGGTCGATTTTGTCGCCCTTCGCTATGTTTGAAGTCGGTAATCGTGTCGCGGGTTGTGACTGTAATTCCTGAATCTTTGATGTTGGTGTATTTGAAGATGTCCACGCCTTTGCCGCCTATTAGTTTGTCTGCACCTAATCCACCTGTGATGGTGTCGTTGCCTGCTAATGCCGATAGTTTATCGTTGTTTGCTGTGCCAGTAAGTAGATCGTTTCCATTGGTTGGTTTGGTGCTGATGTTACTAATAACTGCTTCCCCTGGTGCGATATAAACATCATCTGTTGATGGATCCGCAAACGCTACAACACCTAATAGCAACTGTTCTGCACCTCCGTCATTCATACTTCCCCAGGTAATAACAGAGCCTTCTGCTGTAAGGGCTGCAAATGCGTCATTATTTGTATAGACACTTATGGTTTTTACTGATTCATTGTTGTCGTAGGATAGAGAAGTATCTACAATACCTGAAATATACTCCCCCCATGTTACAACGGAGCCATCGGCTCTGAGCGCAGCAGAACCATATATACTTGAATAGATTTGCTTAACATCAATTGTTCCATCAAGCAGCTCAGATATTTCAGAGTCGATATAAGTTCCCAAAACTACAACAGAGCCGTCAGCTCTAATAGCTGCAAATCCTTTATGTAACGAATAAATTTGCTTAACACCAATTTCACCATTAACTTCCTCAGGTATATAACTATCTCTTCCAGTTCCGTCCCAAACCACAACAGAGCCATCAGTTAGTAATGCAGCGAAATTGTCGCCAGTATTTGAATAAATTTTCTCAACACTAACGCCATCATGAGGTTTAAATACGACATCGCCAGTTGTGAGTTTTACGACTGATCCGTCTATGAGTAAGACTGCAAATCCGTAATCTGCTGGATAAATTTGCTTTACCTTGCCTTTTATTGAGTCAATAAAATCACTTGACGGAAGTAAACGCCATCCCAAAATTACAACTGATCCATCGGCTCTAACAGCTACAAATGCACTATCACTGGAATAAATTTGATTGACATCAATACTTCCGTTTAGATCCTTTGCAACTGAACTGCTATCTATTTGCCCCCAGGTTACAACAGAGCCATCAGCTCTAAGAGCCGCAAATGAGTCATGATTTGCATAGATATTAGTGACAGCAATTTTTCCATCTAGTTTATCGCCTAAAGATCCACTCCAAGCTAAAACTCCTCCCCAGGTTACAACAGAGCCATCAGCTCTAAGAGCTGCAAATGAGTCATGATTTGCATAGATATTGGTGACAGCAATTTTTCCATCTAGTTTATCGCCTAGATAAGCTCTATCGCCCCAAGTTACAACAGAACCGTCAGCCCTGAGAGCGGCAAATGCACCAAAAGATGAGTAAATCTGCACAACGTCAATAGTTCCATCGAGCTGTTTAGAAATACTATTTACATCTATTACATCAAATCCTCTAAATCCCCAAGTTACAACAGAGCCGTCAGTCCTGAGCGCGGCAAAGCCAGATCCACTCGAATAAATTTGTTTGACATCAATTGTCCCGTCTAGTTGCTTAGATACAGAACTGCTATCTGCTCCAGATATATCATTGCCAAAAGTTACGACGGAACCATCTAACTTAATAACGGCAAAGGCACTACTATTTTTAAATTCATTATACTGTCCTAACTTTTTTGTTATTGATAATGTGCCGCCACCAACTGTTTTTATTGTATTTACCACGACATTCCCCCTAGCTGTGTTATTTGAACCATCGAACAATTTGCTCTTTCAATTCCGAAGTGGCTTGTTGAGCAATGAATTCGTTTAATCTGTACGGATCTGGTTCAATACGATCAGCCTCGACTCTTACCTCCCATGTATCAAAATTGCTTGGATCTTCGGCGATAATAAAGCCTATGCCAAATTTTTTTGATTCGTCAGTGATTGCTTCTATTGCTCCATCAAAAGTGTTTGGAGTTGTTTTTGGAATGTGAACAATCAGATAGGCGCGAGTAGCAGCGCGTCGATGAGCAAGTGATTCATACACAGCTGCAACGTCGATAGCACCAACAGGTTTTATTTCAAATGTAATTACTTCAAGATAACGACCTGGTACATAAGGAAAGGTTTTGTATCCCACTGCGATAATATCAGGACGTGTCCATTTTCCACCAGTCAATCGCGAACCTTGTTTTGCAGTAATTTCTACTCTTGAAGCATCAAAACCCTGTTCATTTGTCCATTGTTTTCTAAGTACATCAGCAATTGGCGCGTATAAGTCATGCTCTTTTGCATATTCCTGTGCTATTTGTTCGGCAATAGTTTCGTTTTGTTCTGTTTCGGTAAATTGATCGGCTTGTAGAACTTTTTTAACGCTACCGCCATAACCTCTACCAGCTTCTAAAAGACCGCGTTCAATCAGTCGATTGCGTATTGACCAATACAAATCTTCAGACCATGTGTCACCTAATTTGTTACGCAGTGATCTATTCCCAATTGAGCTTGTATCTGGCACAGAAGCCAAAATTTCTTGCTGTTTTTCTTCAATTTGTTCTGGTGAAAGATTTTCTATAGACATGACATTTTCCTAAAGATAAAAAATGTGGCTGGTTTAGTTTAATGTTTCGTAATTCAGCTTAAATGAGCGAAGTTTTTAGCGGGTGCGATTTGTAACTGAAAACCCAACGTTTTAATCAAACGAAACACGCTATCAAAACTGGGTTTTTCTGTTTCGTTTGCAACGGTTAAATGTTTGGCTTTCGCTACATCATTCAACGCTTGAGCAATAAAATCGGAATCGTCGCCTGCTTCTTCAAAACAAGCTTCCAAATATAACGTGATGTCTTCCTCTGTTTTTAAATGGTCTAAAATGTTCCATTCTTTGAGTGCAATCGTCATAAAATCAGCCTCTTTTTAGTTCGTGTGAAAGTTGCAATGCGTTTTTAATATCTGTCGATTGCGTTGTTTTATCGCCGCCTGCCAGCAAAATGACAAGCTCTGTGCCGCGTTGCACAAAATAAATGCGGTAGCCTGCCCCATAATCAATTCGCATTTCAGAGAGTCCTTCGCCGACGGGTTTGCAATCGCCAAAATTACCATTTCTTGCACGTTGAATTCGCATTTCAATTCTGGCTTTTGCTTTCAAATCACGCAAATTTTCAAGCCAGTCATCAAATTTTTCTGTGGTTAAAATTTTCTTCATTTTTGCTTATTCAGATTGGTTATGCGTCGTTTCGCAATCCAGCGTCAGTTTCAATCGTTAAACCGCTACTTCAACAATTCTGTAATTTCAATTGCGGTTGCTAACGCTAAACGCGCTGCTTCGCCAGTCACTAAAGGTTGTTCACCCGTTTGAATACAGCCGACAAATTGTTGAATTTCTGCCATCAATGCGTCACTGGTTTCAAACGTCGCTTCTTCGCTCAAAATTTCAGGCACACCAGGAAACATTTCTTTTTCACCCGTGCGGTATTTTTGTAAAATTCGATTTTGAAAATCGACCGAAGCGTAAGAACTCGGACGAAATAAACGCATTTTGCGTTCAAGTTTCATGCTGATTCGACTTGCTGTCACGTTAGCAACGCAACCATTCGCAAACGTCAAACGTGCATTTGCAATGTCAGTGCCTTTCGTCAAAACCGCCGTACCGCTTGCATCAATTTTCACAACTTCTGAATTCACCAACGCCAAAATAATATCAATGTCGTGAATCATTAAATCCAAAACAACGCTGACATCATTCGCACGCGGATTAAATGGCGATAAACGATGCGATTCAATAAACAACGGTTTTTCATCTTTATCGAGTGCAAGAACGGCAGGGTTAAAACGTTCTAAATGTCCAACTTGCAAAATCAAGTTTTTCTCTTTGGCAATCGCAATCAATTCATCTGCTTGCTCAACGGTTGTCGTGATGGGTTTTTCAATTAAAACGTGCGAACCTGCATTTAAAAAATCTTTCGCAACCTGATAATGCAACGTTGTTGGAACGACAATGCTTACCGCATCGACTTTGCCTAAAAGTGGCTCATAATCCGTTAAGGCTTGTGCGCCATGTTTATCTGCAATGGTTTTTGCCGTTTCGGCATTTATATCCACGACGGCGACCAATTCACATTCGGCTAAATTCGCGTATTTTTCCGCATGAAATTTTCCTAAATAACCCGTGCCAATGACGGCACATTTTAATTTTTTCATTTAAAAATCCTTAAAATAATTCAATTTCACCGTCGTCGCTATGTTCATATTCTTCAGCGACTAATTCGGGCGTAGATTCAAATAATACTACCTGATTTCGTCCGTGTTCTTTGGCGTAATAAAGTGCTTTGTCGGCACGATCCAAAAGCATACTTGGCATCGCAGAGTTATCGATGTGCGTTACGCCGATACTCACCGTGACTTTGCCAACAGTCGGAAAATGATATTCTTCAACGGCACTACGAAAACGGTTAAACACTGACATAGCACCTTCTTGTGTCGATAAATTCAAAACAACAACAAATTCTTCTCCACCATATCGAAATAGGAAATCGTTATAACGAAACTTCCTACCCATGATTTGACTGAAAATAAGCAACACTTCGTCGCCGTACAAATGCCCAAAATTGTCATTTACACGTTTAAAATGATCAATATCCAAAATCGCAATCCACGAACATTTGTCCTGAATTTTATCGACAATCGGATGATTAGAATAATGTTGGCAAACTTGCATCAATCGTGAATCCAATGATTGGCGATTTGGCAAAGTCGTTAAGAGATCTCGTTCTTTTATGTCATGCAATATCACCATATTTTGGTAAATTCCACGCAAATGTTTCAAGATTTCTATTGTGGAAGCGTTTAATTTTCCTTCAACCAATATCGAACGATCAGGGCCACTTCCCCCTTTAACGGTTAAAACGCTCCAAGAAAAATCGCCATTTTCGTCCATATCACTCGTTACAACGCCAATAATATGAGCAGAATCACTTACGCGAACATTGTCAGCAATATCATCTTCTTTGGTGAAATCCAGAGGAAATCGGCGAATTAAACGTTCGTCAATAATAACTTCACCTGAAATTTTGCGTTTGTGATTATAAATTTCATAACCACTTGCTTCGTTGATTTGTGGATTTTCTTGCAGAATGTTTAAAAACTCATGCGTTAATGTTTGATAATCTTTTTGAGCAGACAATCGAAACATCCACGAGAAAATTTGGTTTGATGTTAAAAAACTCATAATTTAATGTTCAAAAATTGCTTCATCATTCGGTAATTGTAACAGTTATCAGTGCTTTGTCGGTGCAATGTGTTGCTAGCAACGTTGAAAATTCGGAGCGTGAAATTTCTTCCGCCCCCAAACTCACTAAATGTTCACTATGAACTTGGCAATCAATGAGTTGAAATCCTAATGATTGCAAATGTTGGACACAATGAGCAAACGCCACTTTTGATGCGTCGCTCACGGTATGAAACATGGATTCACCAAAAAAGACGTTACCTAATGCTACGCCATACAAACCACCAACTAATTCCCCGTCAAACCACGCTTCAAATGAATGTGCGATGCCTTCTCGATGTAATTGAGAATATGCTCGTTTAATATCGTCACTAATCCAAGTTCCTTCTGCATCGGCGCGTAATTCACCACATTTTTCAATAACGGAATCAAATGCTTGATTCATTGTCACATTGAATTTTTTTTGCCGAATCGTTTTCGCGAGTCGTTTTGAAACGTTTAATTTTTCGGGGAATAAAACAAGGCGTGGATTCGGCGACCACCACAAAATCGGTTCTTCGCCACTAAACCAAGGAAATGCACCGTGCCGATACGCATTGATTAACCGCTCGCTTGATAAACATCCACCTACAGCCAACAAACCATTTGGTTCACGCAACGCATTTCGTAACGCAGGAAAAGGCTGCAAGGGATTATTTGCATCAAGAAGAACGAGCTTCATTTTTATTTATGTAAATCCAAGAATTTTTCGGCATCAACTGCCGCTTTGCAACCTGTAGCAGATGACGTAATCGCTTGTCTATAAACTGAATCCATGACATCACCTGCTGCGAAAACACCCTCAATACTTGTTGCGGTTGCATTGCCTTCGTTGCCACTTTTTACTTTGATGTAACCGTGATTCATATCGAGCTGCCCTTCAAAAATATCGGTATTTGGTTTGTGTCCAATCGCAATGAATACGCCATGTACATCGATTTCTTTGGTTGAGCCGTCTTTATTGTTTTTGATACGAATGCCTGTCACACCCATGTCATCACCTAAAACTTCGTCGAGTTCACTAAACCATTCGATTTCAACATTACCGTTTTTAGATTTTTCGAGTAATTTGTCAGACATAATTTTTTCACTGCGGAATGTGTCGCGACGATGAATTACTGTGACTTTTGAAGCGATATTCGATAAATATAATGCTTCTTCAACTGCCGTATTACCACCGCCAATAACAGCAACAGGTTTATTTCGATAGAAAAATCCGTCACACGTCGCACACCCTGAAACACCACGTCCTTTAAAGGCTTCTTCAGATTCCAAACCTAAATACTGCGCCGATGCGCCTGTTGCAATAATAAGCGCGTCACAAGTGTAGTCGCTGTTATCTCCGCTTAATTTGAATGGGCGTTGTGATAAATCGGTGCTGTTAATGTGATCAAAAATAATTTCAGTATCGAAGCGTTCAGCGTGTTGTTGCATTCTCGCCATTAACTCTGGACCTTGAATACCTTCGACATCGCCAGGCCAGTTATCAACTTCGGTGGTGGTAATCAATTGCCCACCTTGTTGCATTCCAGTGATAATCACTGGATTTAAATTAGCACGAGCTGCATAAATTGCAGCGGTATAACCTGCTGGTCCAGAACCTAAAATCAACAATGAATGGTGTTTTGTAATGGTCATAAAATATCTCCGAAATGAAAAATAAAAGAGTTAAACAGTAGGAATTATCGCGCTGAAATCGTAATTGGTAAATGTTTATTACGCTATAATTCGCGCTACTTTAAACGATTTAAACAAGAAAGGAGTATGAAATGAGTACGAATTATGACGATGTTCGTCACAATTTAATTTCGATGTTGGAAGAATTAGATGAACGATTAACAACGATTACACAAGACATCCGTCATGCTGATGGAGATTTGGAAAAAGATTCCGAAGAGCAAGCGATACTAAATGAAAATAATGAAGTGCAAGATTATTTGGGTAATTCAGCGATAGTAGAAATTGCAGCAATTAAACAGGCGATTGCGCGAATTGATTCTGGGGATTACAACGTTTGCCAAGAATGTGGGGCAGTCATTAATCCAGAGAGGCTTAAAGCAGTACCTTATTCATTGAATTGCATTAAGTGTGCAAGTTCAAAAACTAAATAGCAATTAACAAAAAAGCCCCGTAACACTTGTTACGGGGCTTTAATTTTGGCTCCCCCGGACGGATTCGAACCGCCGACCCAATGATTAACAGTCATTTGCTCTACCGGCTGAGCTACAGGGGAATAAACTTTTCAAATGGTGCGCTCGGAGAGATTCGAACTCCCGACCAATCGGTTCGTAGCCGATTACTCTATCCAGCTGAGCCACGAGCGCAGTATAGAGCGGCTATTATTATTTTTAATCGAATTTTTGTCAAACGTTAATTTAAAATTTTTAACCTTTAAGTCTGTTAAATAACATAAATAAAAATAAAATCAATTAATTATGAAAATCTATTCAATGACTTTTGGAACTAAATACAAACCATCTTCGGTTTTCGATGCGATAGTTTGAAAATAATCACGCTGATTCGTTTCGATGACAATATCAGCACGCAAACGTTGCACCTGATCCATCGGATGCGCCATCGGCTTAACACAATCAGTGTTTAATTCACTCATTTGTTCCATTAACGTTAAAATACCATTCAAATCAGCTGCGTAAGCTTCTACGTTTTGTTCTTCAATTCCTAATCGTGCTAAATGCGCTATTTTTTTTACTTCTGTCGATGACAACATTCTCGCTAACTCCACTGAATTTTTTTTAAATTTTGTATTATCATATTACCTACACTTTATCACTTGCTCAAGTATGTAATTGATTGTTAAAGTAACTCCATATTTATCGCCCACACAGGATACAGCTAGAAATGTTCAAAAGAATTCGCGGTCTTTTTTCCAACGATTTGTCCATTGATTTAGGAACCGCTAATACACTAATTTACATCCCAGGACAGGGTATTGTACTTAATGAACCTTCGGTTGTAGCAATTAAAGAAGACAAAATTCGTGGTGCAAAAACAATTGCTGCAGTCGGTATTGACGCAAAACAAATGTTAGGGCGAACTCCTGCTAACATCACGGCAATTCGACCACTAAAAGATGGTGTGATTGCAGATTTTGCCGTGACGGAACGAATGTTACGTTTTTTCATCGAAAAAGTTCATAAAAGCAAATTTCTTCGTCCAAGTCCGCGTATTTTAATTTGCGTTCCATGTGGTTCAACACAAGTTGAACGTCGCGCAATCCGTGAATCAGCAGCAATGGCAGGAGCAAGAGAAGTTTATTTAATCGAAGAACCTATGTCGGCTGCGATGGGCGCAGGCTTACCCGTCGATGAACCATGTGGTTCGATGGTATTAGACATTGGTGGAGGCACGTCTGAAGTAGCAATTATCTCAATCAATGGCATCGTGTATTCAAATTCAGTGCGAATTGGCGGAGATCGTTTTGATGAAGCTATTATCAATTATGTCAAACGTAATTACGGCACGCTCATCGGTGAAACAACCGCTGAAAACATAAAAAAACAAATTGGTACAGCCTACCCTGGCAGTACGATGCAAGAAATGGAAGTCACAGGTCGGAATTTAGCAGAAGGCGTACCACGCAGTTTTACACTTAATAGCAATGAAATTTTAGAAGCCTTACAAGAACCACTTTCTGGAATTGTTGGTGCGGTAAAATTAGCCCTCGAACAAACACCGCCTGAATTAGGCTCAGATGTAGCAAATCGTGGTATTTACTTAACAGGTGGTGGCGCGTTACTCAAAGATATTGACCGTCTTATTGCAGAAGAAACTGGCTTGCCTGTTCACATTGCCGATGATCCACTTACTTGTGTTGCTCGCGGCGGCGGTATGATTTTAGAGATGCTGGATAAAAAAGGTGTTTCTGCTTTCTCATTAGAATAATTCTGTCCTTATAAAAATCACAATAAAAATCACAGGCTTTTGTTATTAAACTTTTATTTGCAACTGGCTCATCGATTAACATACGGCTGTTGATTGCAATTCTTGCGTCCATGGCGTTATTGATTACCGAATATCGAAGCGAACGCTTAACGCCAGTTCGTGCTGCATTGTCGATGTTAACTGACCCGCTAAAATACCTTGTCGATTTACCCATCAGTTTGTTTGAAAATGCCTCTAATGCCTTAACTAGCTACGATACGCTGAAAACTGAAAATGCACATTTGCATGAAGAACAACTCATTCATAAAACCCAGCTTCTTAAATTTGAAGCACTCGAAAAAGAAAATATCCGTCTTCGCGCCCTACTAGAAAACTCATTCAAACTTGGCGAGCAAGTGTTAATTGCGGAATTGTTGTCAATAAAGCTCGCACCTTATGAACACATTATGGTCGTGAATAAAGGTACGCGCTTTGGTGTACATTCACAGCAACCTGTTTTAGATGCAAATGGGGTTGTTGGGCAAGTGTTTCGCGCGTTACCGTTCAGTTCTGAAATTATGTTAATTACTGATCCAAACCACGCCATTCCTGTGCAAGTAAATCGAAACGGTTTATTAACGATTGCAGTTGGTAGCGGAATTGTTAATCAACTAAATCTACCTTATTTACCAAATAACGCGGATATTCAACCAGGTGATTTGTTGATTACCTCTGGATTAGGCGGCACATTTCCAGCGGGTTATCCCGTCGGAATCGTTGATGATTTTCCACAAACATCGAATAAATCTATTACACATATCACTGCGACACCAAAAGCCTTGCTAGATCGTAATCGTGAATTGTTGATTGTCTGGAGCAACAGCACACTTTTACCATTGACCGCACCCGCTATTAAAACCTCTGCACCACATGAATAACGAATACAGTAACATTCGTATTTTCGCTACGCTTATTCTCGCTATGTGTTTACGCATCGCGCCATTACCTGACAGTTTAGCGGTATTAAATCCCGATTGGGTCTTACTAGTATTGATATATTGGAGCATGGCGATTCCCGAACGTGTCGGCATTAGTTACGCATGGGGATTCGGTATTTTGACTGACGTATTAATGGGGCGACTATTTGGACAATATGCGCTGGCATACTCACTAATTATTTATTTAGTTTTATGCTTTCATCGACAGCTGCGCCAATTTCCACTGGCACAACAAAGTGTATTTGTGTTCGGTTGCTTATTGATTTCACAATTGCTTTTATTTTGGTTTGAAAACCTAAAAGCTCCCGCTCAATTACATAGTTCGTTTTGGCTGCCAGTTTTGAGCGGGACGGTAAGTTGGTTTATTGTTTATCACGTTATGCGTATTATTCGGCGTTGGTAATTTAGCCGCAACGATTCAAATTTATTCTGCAAATTTGGGCAAATGAACAGTTACAGTGGTTAAATTTTCGGCATCTGAAACATCTAGTGAGATTTTACTGTTTTGGGCTTCTACCATCAGTTTTGTAGCATACGCGCCACCCCACTTCGTGCTAATACTATCCAGATATTTTTCAAAAAATGGTTTTCTCAATTTCGTTGGAACAACCCCTTGGTTTTTAATCGTCACTTCCACTGGATCTTCATTATTCATTGACACTGTCACGCTATTTTTTTCATCTGTATATTCACAGGCATTATTTATCAAATTATGAAATAACGAATAGCATAATGCTGCATCCCCTAAAATAGCGGGCATCGAACCACCGTTCACATTGGTTTCAATTGAAATTGTCAGATTTTTATCTCGAAATGTTTCACGCGCAATTTCAACCAACTGCTGCAAAATAACATCGAGTTTTACGGGTTGTGGATTTAATTCAAAATATCCAGTTTCTATTTTGTAAAGTTCGGTCGAAACATTAACGGTTTGTATCGCTTGCAACGCAATATCTTTTGTCATGTTCAGTTGTTCGATTTGTTTATTATTAATAAATGCCTCATCTTCCAACATCGTTTCGACAAGATGAATAATTCTCATCAGTGGTACTTTTAAATCGTGGTGCGTGATATTTTCAATCACTTCACGCAAACGCACGTTTTCCAACATTTCATCATGATCCGATTGCAATTGTTTGTGCAATTCGACGTAACGCATAAAATTTTGAACTCGGATTTTGAAAATATCTGCATCAATTGGTTTCGTTATGAAATCAACAGCACCTAAATCCAAGCTTTTTAGCTTCTCAGTATCGTTCATCAATGCAGTAATAAAAATCACAGGAATATGCTGGGAATTAGAATGTTCACGCATTTGGCGAACCATCTTAAAAGCATCTGTATCAAGCGTATCGACACTTAATAAAACTAAATCGGGGGGCATATCTGAAATACAAATTTCGAGGGCATTCCCGCCATTTTGTGCAACCAGCAAACGATATTTGTTTTTAAATAATTCCGACAATAATTCCAAGTCGTTGCACGCATTATCGACAACTAAAATTGATAATGGTTCGGGTAAGTTAGTAACAGCATCTGCGGGAATAACATTTTTTGTAGTTATAGGAATTGCAGTTTTTAATGGATTTTTAAGTGCTTTTTCAATATGTTCTGCCAAACCGTCAAATGTATATGGTTTAACTAAAACGCTGCTAACCCCATATTCAATCATATCTAGTGAATAATTACGGTTTGATTCATTTGTAATCATAACAAAAGCTATCGAACAAAGTTTGGCATCAGTTCGTACCGCTTTGAGTAAATCTAAACCTGACATTGGTGAAATATCGCTATCGGATAAAATCACGTCAATGGTTTGTTCACGCAATATAATCAACGCTTCTTCACCATTTGAAGCTTCTAAACAACGTTGTGCGCCCGATGCACGTAATTTTTGAATAAGTGCTTGGCGAATAGCTTCTGAATTATCAACAACGAGGAATATTGTAGCGACTGAAATGGACACACTTTTCTCCAAAATTTTTTAATTATTATGTAATACACTCTCTTTTTTGAATAATTTTGTCATAAATTTCCTTTTACGAAAAAGAATCAAGAGTGAATGTTATATATACAGACTTCAAGATTATGAAACCACTGAAATTGATATTGACCCTTTTTTAATTTGACATTTTAGTCAAAATCGTTAAATTTACCCGCTTAGAGCGGCTTGTGTGTGAACGTTTCGCCCTCTGAAAACTAACGTTAGTTGTATAAAAAACATAATTACCGTTCTGTCATGTAACAGAATATCAGGAGAACTCAATGAAGAAATCTTTTAAAAGTTTGTTGCTCACAGCAAGTATTGCTAC
>CAINDC010000206.1 GCA_903847275.1 uncultured Pseudomonadota bacterium | reverse complement strand
TTTTCCGCGATAAATTTAAGACTTTCGCCGTCCTTTCTTTGCAATGCTTTTTCGATTAATTGTTCTTTAAATTCTAAACTAAATTTGACGCTCATAATGTTTCCTAAAGGAAGCGACAATTATGGTGACACATAGGGTTACCGTAGCGATTACCTGTTGTCGCAATGACTGATGTATTCACTACATCAGCGGCAAAAGATGGCAGTGTAGCCGCTATAAATCCCAATCCTATAACAGATTTTGCAATTTTAAGTGTTTTCATAATCTAAAAGCCTCTTGTGAATTTAAGTATTTTCACAGTATTTCTACTGCACGAAAAAGAGATTAAAAGAATTTTTAGATTTTTGGAAATGATAAAAATAGATATAAATATCAAAGGATTAAATATCGTTTTTTTAGATAGTGTTATCTAAAAATACCGTTTCATTTCCTCAAAGAACTTCTTTAGCATGATGATGTCTACTACGATTGAAAAATTACTAACACAACGAAATTAAGGAACTCATCATGGCTTTAGTCGATTTAGTTGAATACTTCAACGACCGTTTTGAACGCGAGCATCAAGCGCATTATCGTCCTCTATCTATAGAAAATAATCAGGTGATAGGCGTTTTCGGACAATTAAGTATCAGCAGTGTTTTTTCACCATTAAGAGAAATTTCAAATGTAATAAATGTATCAGGACACGCTGTAAAAATTAAGGTTTCAGCACAGGATTCACCTTATTTGCACAGTTACGAAATGGATAATTTGGCATTAAATTCAGCAGACACCTATATTCATTTTGAATCGGTTATTAACTTTGACCGCTTAGCTAGAACGGTTCACATGTTGAATTATTTGCCATTAGCAAAATCAAATCAGGTGCTGTTTTTAGAAGTGGATCCCCGTCACATTTTGGGAATTAAAAAAGACCACGGAGCATATTTTGAAACCGTCCTTGAGCAATGCGGGTTAACCACTCAAAACACAGTGATTGTTTTAGCAATTACTAACAACTATGTGAAATATAACGATGCGTTAATTCGAGGTTTGAGCAATTATCGTCAACGTGGTTATCAAATTGCCTTGCGTTTTGATCATTTGATTTCAGACAAACACGCTGCTGAACTCATTTTTAAATTAACACCTGACTTCGTTAGCCTGTCAGTACGACAGATTGAAACAGTAAATGGCACAAATTCGTTAACAAAATTGCATTCACTAAAACGAATTATTTCAACAAACTCTGGCAAAGGAATTTTGAGACAAATTGACGGTAAGAACTCGGAAATTTTAGCGCGTGAAAGCGGATTTGAATTTGCACAAGGTAGTTATTATGAAAACTTAATAAGTAATTCATAGCCTGTTGTCGTTTCTTTTTTTAAACATTAAAACCGCATCCTATTTTAAATAGTAATGCGGTTTTTTTATGCAACCCAAATCTCAAAAAAAGATATAAATATCAAATAATTAAATATCATTTTTTTAGATGGTGCCATCTAATAATACCGTTTCACACAGGGTTTTATTTTCATTAAGATGTTTTACGACATAACAAAAAATGGATTAAGAAAATGAACAGTAAAGCAAATTGGGGAATTGGAACTCTCGTTAAACAATTGCGTGACATTCGAGTGCAATCGCTTGAAACACGCGAAAGACTTAACAAACCACCAAAATTACCTTCTCGAAAAACACTTGCCAGTATTTTAGAAAATTTAAGCGGTGCATTGTTCCCAAATCGTTTAGGTCGTCCAGATTTACACGATGAAGGTATTGATTATTTTGTTGGCTCTACCTTAGATACCGCATTACGCGATTTGCATGAGCAAATTAGTCGTGAATTACATTTCATGGCGGAACAAAACAGCGTGCCTCAAATTACTGAATATGATGCTAAAACGATTGTTCGTAAATTTGCTGCACAATTACCGCGCATTCGTAAATTGCTAGATACCGATATTCAAGCCGCTTATCAAGGCGACCCTGCTGCCAGAACCCCCGATGAAACGCTCGTTTGTTATCCAGGGATTTACGCCATGATTCATCAAAGAATCGCTCATGTTTTATATCAACTTGGTGTGCCTTTAACCGCTCGAATGATTACTGAATTGGCGCATTCTGCAACGGGAATTGATATTCACCCAGGTGCAAAAATTGGAGAAAGTTTTTTTGTTGACCATGGAACAGGCGTTGTTATTGGTGAAACAACTGTCATTGGAAATAACGTACGTTTGTATCAAGCGGTGACGCTTGGGGCAAAACGTTTTGAACAAGCTGGCGATGGTAGTTTAATCAAAGGTAATGCGCGACATCCGATTGTGGAAGATGACGTGGTGATTTATGCAGGTGCAACAATTTTAGGACGAATTACCATCGGACGAGGCTCGGTAATTGGTGGAAATGTTTGGTTAACGCATGACGTACCGCCCGAAAGCAACATTACGCAAGCGTTGCTACGCAGCGAATTAACCGCATAAACATAACGAATTGATTTAATTGGATATTCAATGGTCACTAAAGATAGATTACAAACTGAAGTAATTCGATGCCCAAAATGCCAATCGTCTGCATGTATTAAAGATGGCATTATTCATGAAAAACAACGTTTTAAATGCAAAGAATGTAGTTATCACTACACTGTTTTGCATCGAGGGTTAAGCCTTGAAATTCGTCGTCAAGCTTTGCAATTATATTTAGCAGGCTTGGGATTTCGTTCAATTGGACGCTTACTTAAATGCAGCCACGTTACGATTGCACAATGGATTAACGAACACGGAGATACCATTAAAATTATTCGTGCCTCGTCTGAAATAAGTTTTGTCGAAACAAAGGATTTACATAATTTCATCGATAACAAAAATCATGTGAAAAATAGCTCTGCTTTAATTTTTGATATGCAAAATGAAAGCACTTCGCTATGTATTCCTATTACACCGAGATAATAAATTTTCGCATCTATATAAATTTACCATTATTAGTTAATAAATTGATTTTAAAAGACTATAAATTGACGGTTGTTTAAAATCTATTAGAAACTATAAACGTAAATACAGTAGTATTTTTCAAATCTAACTATTCAAAAGGAAACAAAAAATGTCAGATATTCATGATGCACACACAGCGTTAGGCGATGTCGCTGCGCGTACTTTGTCGAATGCAACAAAAACCGTCCCAATGCTTTCAACCATCACGCCACGTTGGTTGACGCATTTATTACATTGGGTGCCTGTTGAAGCGGGTATTTACCGTGTCAACAAGGTTAAAAACGAAGCGAATTTAGCTGTTGATTGCTCCAGTTTAGACGAAAAAATCTTGCCACAAACGTTTGTTGATTACGAAGAATGGGGTCGTGAATACCGCTTGAATGCAGTGAATACGGTTTTAGACGTTCACACGCGTGTTGCGGATTTGTACAGCAGCCCACATAACCAAACCAACGAACAATTACGTTTAACCATTGAAACCATCAAAGAACGTCAAGAAAGCGAATTGATTAACAATGCTGAATACGGTTTGTTAAACAACGTTGCGCCAAATTTCAGAATTCAACCACGCAATGCCTTGGGTTCACCAACGCCAGACGATTTAGACGAATTGATTGCAAAAGTTTGGAAAGAACCTGCGTTTTTCTTAGCGCATCCACAAGCCATTGCCGCGTTTGGTCGTGAAGCTACTCGTCGTGGCACACCACCACCAACTGTGAGTTTATTTGGTTCACAATTCATTACATGGCGTGGCATTCCGTTAATTCCTTGCGATAAAGTTCGCGTCGTGAACGGCAAAACTAGCATCTTGTTATTACGCACAGGCGAAAGTCGTCAAGGCGTTGTCGGTTTGTACCAACCGAATTTAACAGGTGAATTAAGCATGGGCTTATCGGTACGTTTTATGGGAATCAACCACCGAGCTATCGCGTCGTATTTGATTTCGCTTTACTGTTCACTCGCCGTATTGACTGATGACGCGCTTGGCGTGTTAGAAAACGTCAACGTAGGCAACTATTATGACTACAAATAATCTTACGCCTGAGTATTCAGCCGATATTGCAGCAATGGAAAAGCAATTGACGCAACTCGCTAATCAGATATTTGCTGAACTGCCGAATTGTGATGGTTCGCGTTTAGGACTTGCGAGTAATGCAATTTCACAAGCGGCCATTCCTGCTGATTTGCCAAAAGCGTTACATCAATTCGCCACACCAAATGTTAGCAGTTTCACGCCGCCGCAACATTTTGACATTCCAGCAGATGCTGATTTGCAGAAATTAGCAGGAGCGCAAAGCGTTTCAGGTTTTACATCAAATAGTTTGTCATCAGCGCGTGCGCCGATTCCGAGTGAATTTAATTTGCCGCAAGAAGCGCAAATTCAAAAATTGATTACGCCACGCAATTTACCGTTGGACATTTCAAATTTGAGTTCGCAAGGTTCATCGTTTTATTTTTTGAATGACGTGAAAACCTTTGAGCAACCGCAATCGCTTTACACGCCACAAACGCATCACAGCGCGTTTGATATTCATGCAGTACGTCGGGATTTTCCAATTTTGAATGAGCGTGTGAATGGGCATCAATTGGTTTGGTTTGATAACGCGGCAACGACACAAAAACCGCAAGTTGTGATTGATAGAATTTCGTATTTTTACGAACACGAAAACTCCAACATTCATCGCGCGGCACACGAATTGGCTGCACGTTCAACCGATGCTTATGAAAAAGCGCGTCAAACAGTGGCGAAATTTATCAATGCGCCGTCGCCTGACAACATCATTTTTGTACGCGGCACAACCGAAGCGATTAACTTAATTGCAAAAAGTTGGGGCGTGCAAAACATTGGTAAAGACGACGAAATCGTCATCACTTGGCTGGAGCATCACGCGAACATTGTGCCTTGGCAACAATTGTGCGAAGTGACTGGTGCAGTTTTGCGCGTTACACCTGTTGATGATAATGGTCAGGTTTTGCTTGATGAATATCAAAAATTGTTGAATCCAAAAACAAAATTGGTGTCATTTACGCAAGTTTCAAATGCACTCGGCACAATTACACCAGCACATGAAATGATTGATTTGGCGCATCGTGTTGGCGCGAAAGTATTGCTCGATGGCGCACAATCGGTGTCACACATTTCTGCTGATGTGCAAAGTTTAGATTGTGATTGGCTAGTTTTTTCGGGTCATAAAATCTTTGCGCCAACAGGTATTGGCGTGGTTTATGGCAAAGCTGATTTGCTTGAAGCCACACAACCCTGGCAAGGTGGCGGCAATATGATTGAAGATGTCACGTTTGAACACACACGTTATCAACCAGCACCAGCCAAATTTGAAGCAGGAACAGGCAACATTGCTGACGCGGTTGGCTTAGGCGCAGCACTTGAATATGTGCAAAAAATTGGCATTCAAAACATTGCTGTTTATGAACATGATTTATTGGCGTATGCGATGGAAGCCTTGCGCCGAATTGATGGTTTAACGCTCATCGGCACAGCAAAAGAAAAAACCAGCGTGTTGTCGTTTGTGTTGAAAGGTCACACTACAACAGAAGTTGGCGAAGCATTAAACAAAGTGGGCATTGCAGTTCGCAGTGGACATCATTGCGCCCAACCGATTTTGCGCCGTTTTGGTTTGGAAGCCACTGTGCGACCTTCGCTTGCGTTTTATAACACGCATGATGAAGTTGATCATTTAGTAAGTACGGTTCGTAAAATCAAAAGCGGTTCTTCATTTTAAAAATAACTGTGAAAAAACAAACGAGGTGCAGATTTAAAATATGTTACCTCGTTTTTTGCATTTATCTCGATTCATCGAGTTCATTCAACCGATGTTGCATCTCAAGCTCAAAGCGAGTTTGATTTGATTCGTCGATGATGTCGTCAATTTCACGCTGGGATTTTTCACGACGCTCTTCGTAGTCGCGCATATATTCGCGTGAACGTTGTTCTCGCCTTTCCCAATCTGCTTTGCGTTCAATGTCGTTAACTTTTCGTTCCAATTCCAACTGTTTGAGCCTATCTGAAAAATCGGCGAAGGCGGGAGTGGAAAACAAAAATATGAGACAAATTAAAAATTTCATGGTCAAAAACTTTGTAATTTTTTAAGCAACAACGCTTTATTTGCATCCATCTTTTTCGTATCAACTTTATCAGATGGATTTTGTTTTTGTCCCAGAAAATAAGCAACCCTTTCAGCATTTGCACCAGAAGGGTGAGGTATTTCACCGATAACACGCTTTGCGTCCATTTTTCCACTATTAACTAACCAATTCAAAGCACTTGCAACATTGGAACCTAATGCTAAAAACATTGCATTTGGCATCTTTTCAACATCTTCTAAAAAGTAATTTTCAATTTGTTTTTGAAGCAATGAATTTTTTGTCATTGATGGCGTGCTACCGCTGTAATCTTTGTAATCGCCTGTTTTAGTGTCTTTGATTTGGACAGGCATTTTCAATATAGACGTAAAATGAGCGTGTCTAATTTGTGTTGAAAACAATTCAGAACAAGAAGAAAGCCCCAACTTTTTATTCATTTCAATTGCATCAAGCATTTCAACAAGTTTTGGTCGCATCGTACCGCTGAAACTTGCATTAGATTTGACTAATCGGAGAATTTCCTCCGTTGACATGGTTGCATCGTGATTTAACAACTCATGTGCTTTATTAAGAGCGTTTAAAGCCTGTTGTTTTCCTGGCGTAATCCCTACAATTACTAACTTCGCATCTTTGTTTCTGTATTCAAGTGGCGCGTAATAAACTCTGATTTTTCCATCGTCTTCTAACAAGAGCCGTTGTGAGAGTTGTGCAAAATTGGAATTTTTGATTTCGTTTTTGTAACGATCGAATAAAACAGACATCTTTGTTACCTCTTATGTGAAATTAAATTTAGTCGCGCCACAAAAGCGCGACAATCAAGTTAAAAATTACGTCATTCAACAAACCAGCACCATTACTAGAATGTCAAAATTGGCGGTAGATTCACGACTGACTATTTTTGCTATTTTCATAGCGGGGGTGAGCTGTCTCATCGGTCTACTGCAAGCTGTTTTGTATGAACACCCTACCTGCTTGCTGAGAGTGTCTAAACTACAAGGCTTTTAAAAGCCAACCCCGTTTAGCAGGGCAAAATAAAGCAAAAACGTTTTTAAAAAGTTAATCTGATAAATTTTGTTCGGTGGCAGTTCTTTTTTGCTGCCAGTTAAAAACTTCAAGTTCTGATCCCATATTCAATTTTGATTTGAAAAATGCCAATTGAAATTTATCTGTACTTGCACCTAATAAATTGGCAAGTTCTTCTAAATGAAAAATTCTCATGTAATCTTTGAAAAAAACAGTCGTGTCTTCTTCTAAAATGTCAGCTAATTTTTTGACTTGGTTGATATTGATTCGGTCAATGCCTTTTTCTAAATCAACAATTATTTCTAAATCAACATTAACCGCTTCTGCAACAGATTCATGCGTTAATTCCAATTCATTTCTTTTGAATGCAACGAAATTTCCAAAGCCTAATTCGTCAGTAAAATATCGCGGAGAATTGATAATTTTGTTTTCGATATATTGCGTTTGTTTAAAATCTGGGCGGCGACTTAACCAACGAATTGCTTCGGAATTTTTGATTATCGTAGATGCACCAGATTTTTCGATAGTTAAACTGTTTTCGTCTTTTGAACTGGAAGAGTTTCTGATGGTTCTTTCGTCAACGCTTGCTAGCAGTGCAATTTCTTTGATAGTTAAATCTTCTCCGAAATCTAAATTTTGACGAGCTTTGCTTAAATCGTGAATTAGTCCATATTTAGAATCCAATCTTTTCATTGAATCTTCAAACAAATCATAAAATTGCTCCATTCCGTCAAGAAACCATCCATTATCAGATTCCCTTGCCCCACAACCTGGATCAAGTAATACCTGACCATCTTTCGTATAGTGATATGCGTAATAAGCATCCGTAGCGGGCATTGAATTTTTAATATCTTCAGGGGTAAATTTTCTGTAGGTCTCTACAGGCTCGCCATTTAGCGAAATTAGAGAATCATCTTTAATTGCCAAACAAAAGTCATCTCCAAAACTTTCGTAAATGTCGTTGTTCAGCATATTTGCGAAAGACTCAATTTCTTCAACAAGTTCTTCATAAGTAAAATCTACTTTTTTGAGTGCCATGATATTTTTCCTATGAAATTCGATAACGTGAGAATAGCTTATTATGATAATTTTCTTTTGTCAAACATCATGTGATAAATTTTACAGAAAAATATCATTTTTAAAATTTAGGCACAAAAAAAGCCCGCTTTGAAACGAGCTTTTTTAATTTTTTAAAATCGAATTTTTAGATACTACTATCGAAATTCATCGTTTCATTTCTATGTAAATTTTCTTTATTATTCAAAACAATACAATTTACACAAGGAACTAAAAACTCATGAGCCAAAGTCGCATCATGCCCGCATTTCGTCCAACAATTAGCTTTACTTTGCTTTATTTAAGTTTGGTTGTTTTGATTCCACTTAGCACGCTGGTGTTTAAAAGTTTTCAACTAAGTTTCGATGATTATTTAAACATCATTACCAACAAACGTGTAGTCGCGGCGTTTCGAGTCAGTTTTGGCACAGCATTAGGCGCGGCAGTGATTGCGAGTTTCTTTGGTTTCATTGTGGCGTGGGTATTGACGCGCTACACCTTTTCGGGAAAACGATTTTTTCACGCTTTGATTGATTTACCTTTTGCACTTCCTACGGCTGTGGCGGGTATTGTGCTGGCGACTATTTTTCAACCAAGCGGAATGCTTGGTAAATTTTTAAAGACAAATTTCGATTTGCAAATTGGTTTCAAACCCGCAGGCATTGTGGTTGCGCTGATTTTTATCAGCATTCCATTTGTTGTGCGAACCGTCGAACCTGTTTTGCAAGAATTTGATTCGCGCATGGAAGAAGCCGCTTCAAGTTTAGGTGCAACACGCTGGCAAGTTTTCACAAAAATCATTTTCCCTAACATTTTCCCCGCCTTGCTGACAGGTTTTGCGTTGTCCTTTGCGCGTGGTGTTGGCGAATACGGTTCAGTCATTTTTATCGCAGGCAATTTGCCTTATGTATCTGAAATTGTACCGCTACTGATTATCACGAAATTAGAACAATACGATATGCCAGGTGCAACCGCGATTGCGTTGACGATGCTAGTCATTTCATTTTTGCTGTTATTGCTGATTAACCTACTGCAAAACTGGGTTCGCAAACGTTCTGGTCAACTTTAGGAATTATTTATGAGTGCTGCTATTTCAAGAACTGTGCATCAATCAACACTCGACGATGCAAATTGGGTACGCTGGAGTTTAATTACCATCGCGCTCGGATTCATTATTTTATTTTTATGCGTGCCGTTGGCATTGGTGATTATTCAAGCATTTGCGAAAGGGTTTGATGCGTATTTGTCCGCATTGAGCCAGCCAGATATGCAAGCCGCCATGCGTCTGACATTACTGACCGCGTTAATTACCGTGCCATTAAATACCGTTTTTGGTGTTGCGGCGGCGTGGGCAATTACCCGTTTTGAGTTTCGTGGAAAAAATCTGTTGATTACGTTGATTGATTTGCCATTTTCAGTATCGCCTGTGATTTCAGGGTTAATCTTCGTATTGCTTTTTGGAACACAAGGTTGGATGGGCGAATGGTTTTTGGAACACGATATTAAAGTTATTTTCGCTGTGCCTGGGATTGTGTTAGCGACGTTATTTATTACTTTTCCATTTGTCGCACGTCAGTTAATTCCGTTAATGCAAGAAATGGGAAGCGAAGAAGAGGAAGCGGCTTTATCACTAGGTTCTAGTGGCTGGAGAATGTTTTTCTTAATCACATTGCCAAACATCAAATGGGCGTTGCTTTATGGTGTTTTGCTTTGTAACGCACGCGCAATGGGCGAATTTGGCGCAGTATCTGTAGTTTCGGGACACATTCGTAGTTTAACCAATACCTTACCGCTACACGTTGAAGTCAGTTACAACGAATACGACAGCGTTTCAGCGTTTGCAGGCGCATCAATTTTAGCAGGACTGGCTGTTGTGACATTGATTCTAAAAACGTTTTTAGAATGGAAACAAAAAAATGAACGCGCAACTGCGTCACTTTAAATAAACGAGCAAAAAATTATGAGTATCGTACTTTCAAATATCAGCAAAAACTTTGGCGATTTTTCCGCGTTACACGACATTGATTTGGAAATTCCCGAAGGCGAATTAGTTGCACTTTTAGGACCTTCTGGCTGTGGCAAAACCACACTTTTACGCATTATCGCGGGACTTGAACAAACTGATAAAGGACAAATTTTATTAAACGGTGAAGACAAAACCCAGCATCATGTCAGTCAACGCGGCATTGGGTTTGTATTTCAACATTACGCACTGTTTCGCCACATGACGGTTTTCGATAATGTGGCATTTGGAATGCGCGTGAAAGACAAAAAAGTACGTCCAAACGAAACTGAAATTGCCAAAAAAACGCACGCATTGTTAGAACTTGTGCAACTGGATTGGTTACACAATCGTTTTCCAGACCAGCTTTCAGGCGGTCAACGTCAACGTATTGCGTTGGCAAGAGCTTTAGCGGTTGAACCGTCTGTTTTATTACTGGATGAACCGTTTGGCGCATTAGATGCGAGCGTTAGAAAAGATTTACGTCAATGGTTACGCAATCTGCATCACGAATTAAATGTGACCAGTATTTTCGTGACGCACGACCAAGAAGAAGCGATGGAAGTTGCCAGCCAAGTTGTTGTTTTAAATAAAGGACGCATTGAGCAACAGGGTTCACCTGCCGATATTTATGATTATCCAGCGAATGCGTTTGTGTCGAAATTTATTGGGCAAACTAACGAATTTCAACTTTCACATTTTTCTACGGATTGGTTTGAAAAAGTAGGCTTGCCTATTTCAGAAGAAATCACAAAAGATTCTATTGCTCACGTTCGCCCCCACGACATAGAGATTACTAAAACGACAAACGATACGCCTGTTACGCTTAAAGATTGGCAACATTTAGGCGCGTTAATTCGAATTGAATTGACTAAAATCTTACCAAATGGCAATCCGAAAGCCGTTTTTGCTGAAATGCCAAATGAGCAATTTAAACGCTTGCAACTCAATCGCGGCGATAAAGTTGATTTAAAAATCCGTCATGCCCATTGGTTCCATTGATTATGAATTTAAGTCAAATTGAATTACTTCGCATTTTACAAGAAACAAATTTTAGTTTGTCGCTTGCTGCTGAAAAAATGAACATTGTGCAATCGGCAGTTAGTCGGCAATTGCAATTATTTGAAACAGAAATTGGCTCACCATTATTTGAACGGCACGGCAAAAAAATCGTGGCGATGAATTCGCTCGGCTTGCGAATCATGGAAGAAGTGAACGCGATTAACCAAGCCAAAACCAATATTCAAACGCTTGCTGCCGATTATCTTGATAGTGAACATGGCGTTTTACATATCGCTACGACACACACCCAAGCGAAGTATTTTTTGCCAAAACCGATTTTACGTTTTCGAGAAAAATATCCAGGTGTGCGAATTTATATGGACGAAGCCTCGCCTGAACAGTTGATTAACAAATTGCACACACATAAAGCAGACATTGCGATTTGCACTGAAAAAGTCGCCGACGATACTTATTTGATGGTTAAACCTTGCTATGAATGGCATCACGTTGCGATTGTGCCAAAAGGTCATCCGCTTGCCGAAGGTGAAATTTCATTGGATAGATTAGCGTCATTTCCGATTTTGACTTACAGCTTTGGTTTTACAGGTCGCTCGAATATCGAGATGGCGTTTAAAAATTCAGTGAGTGAACTCGATATTATTTTGTCGGCAGCCGATACGGATGTGATTAAAAGCTACGTTCGATTAGGTTTAGGTGTTGGTATTATTGCAGGTATGGCTTATGACGAAAAAATTGATACTGATTTTGTTGCCAGAGATTTATCGCATTTAATTCCAAGTTCAAGAACCAAAATCGCTTATTTGAAAAATAACTATTTGCCGCTTTATGGGCAGCATTTTATTGATGAATTGATTTTTGCCGCCGAAGAAATGCGTTTTTAATTTGCACAATTTGAATGTAGGAGAAATATCATGTTAATTGGCATTCCAAAAGAAATTAAAGATAACGAAAATCGCGTTGGCATCATTCCAAGCACTGTTAAAACCTTAACGCAAAATGGACATCAAGTTTTAATTGAAGCAAACGCTGGTGTAGGCAGTTCAATTACCGATGCAGATTACGTTTTAGCAGGTGCAACTATCGTTTCAACTGCAAAAGAAGCCTGGTCGGCTGAACTTGTTATCAAAGTGAAAGAACCGATTGCGAGCGAATACTACTATCTTCGCCCCGATTTGATTTTGTTCACTTATTTACATCTCGCTTCAAATCAACCGTTGACGGAAGCACTATTACAATCGAAAACGACAGGTATTGCTTATGAAACCGTTCAAACAGTATCGGGTGCATTGCCGTTGCTTACACCGATGAGTGAAGTAGCGGGGCGAATGGCGACACAAATCGGCGCGAATTATTTACAAAAAAATAATGGCGGTCGAGGTGTGTTACTTGGCGGTGTTCCTGGTGTTTTACCTGCGAATGTTGTGATTTTAGGTGCAGGAATTGTTGGCGCAAATGCCGCGCAAATCGCTGTTGGAATGGGGGCTAAAGTCACTATTTTGGATATAAATCACGACCGTTTAAAACAGTTAGATGATATTTATCGAGGGCGGTTACAAACGTTAACAAGCAATCTTTATAACATTCAAGAAGCGGTTTATGCCGCAGATTTAGTCATCGGTGCAGTGTTAATTCCTGGGGGGCGTGCGCCTTATTTAATTACTAAAGAAATGTTGCCATTTATGCGTAACGGCAGCGTGATTGTTGATGTGGCAGTTGACCAAGGCGGGTGCGTTGAAACCACAAAAGCCACTACGCACAGCGACCCAACTTACAGCATTGATGGTGTATTACATTATTGCGTCGCAAATATGCCAGGTGCTGTGCCTCATACCAGTACATTTGCGTTAAACAATCAAACGTCACCTTTCATTATTCATTTAGCACAAGAAGGCATAAACGCTTTGCGTAAAGACGGCTCATTATGTCGTGGTTTGAATACTTACAAGGGTATAGTGACTCATCAAGCGGTTGCTCAAGCATTTAACCTAGATTTACCATTCAATAATCCAGCTTCACTACTCGAGATTGAAAATGACTCTGCTCGCATTTGACGAATTACAGTCACGATCTCTAACGCTCTCGGTTCGCGCCACAGCATTAGTTTTTGATGACCCTGTTTCAAAAGGGTGCGATTAAAAGTGTGGGGGAATTCCATAACAGTTACGCCGCGACTGAACTACTCCAGTATTCTTGCCAATCATCATTGGCTCTAACAACTCGAAGCCTCAACATTGACTCGACATTATCAGTTATCCACCATGC
>CAINDC010000205.1 GCA_903847275.1 uncultured Pseudomonadota bacterium | reverse complement strand
GCAAAGCCTTGTACAACAAGGGGGCAAAAATGGTCACTTACTCAGCAAGTTGAATTCTTGATAATTACAGGAACTGAAAATTTCAAATTTCGATTCCATCTATTTGATTTTAAATTATTTTTCATAATGAGAATTGCTGTTGCGCTGACGTTGATGGTTTTTTCGTCATCATTTCTGCTCGTGCGTAAATGCACATTTTTTGAATCGATTGCACCTTTTGCAGACAAATCGAGTAAGCCGCTTTGCGCGTCATTTTGATGAACGGTGTCGAGCGTGACATTGGTTGCAGCGATTTTTCCCGCAAGTGAAATGCCATCATTGCCGCGAATTGCCACGTCTTTTGAATCAATCGTGCCATTTAAGGCAACGTTACCTTGATTGGCGGCTAGGCTAAATTCGTTTGCTTTGATTTTGTCAGCAGCAGAAATAGTAACGTTGTCGCTGTATTGAATTAAATCAATCTGGTCAGAAAAACCAGCGGTGGTTATTTTCGTATTTAACGCAGAGAAATCACCCAAATTGTTAGCATTTAATTCAAGTGAACCTTGAGGTGCGGTGATTTTGCCAGCCCAGTTAAATTGCCCTTGTGGTGCTGAAACCTTTAACACGCCAGTATTTAACGTTGCTGAATTTGCAAGCGTGACATTATTTGCCGCGTTTAATTCAATTTTTCCAGCAGGTGAAACTTGTGTTGAATCATTAAATTTAATTTCACGTCCGCTTACATCGATTGCGCCGCCATTTAAAGCAACATCGCCTTTTTTTGCGGTGAGTTTTACGATTCCCGAAGGTAAATCAAAGTTTGCTGAACTGTCGATTTTATCGGCTTGAATGTCCCACAAACCGCCTAAGCCTGAGAGTTTCTGCGCTTCAGTTTTTGTTGTTGTAGAATTGAGTTTTAATTCAAAACCGCTTGCATCAATTTTTGTGGTTGCCCCGTTGCCGCTGATAAATTGCGGCGCAGTAGCATTCACATTTGCCGCAATTTGAATGTTTGCCCCGTTAGTTAAAATGCTATTTCCTGTTTTGGGTGCAAAAGTTTGTCCGATGCCTTTGATGTTTTCGTTGGCGTTGAAATTCACAGTTTGAAAACCGCTAATTCCATAATCGCCGCTACCGAACTGAATGTTTTTTGCGTTAAACGAGAGCGTTCCTGCACCAGTGCCATTTTTTGCAACAGAAGGCGCGTGTGAACTCGATAACGTTAAATTATCGGCTGTGACGGTTGCCGTTTTACCCGAATTATCAAAACCACGAATTGCCGCGCTATCAAGCAATAATTCTTTGGTTTTCAAATCCACCGCACCATAAATATCAAGACTTGAACGGCTGTTTAATTTCAATTCGTCTAATGTAAATTTAGGTGAAGTTAAAACTAGACCTTCGGTTTTTGCAGGCGCATTACCTAAACTGATTTTGCTGGCATTTAACGTAATCGAACCGCCGTCCATTTTGATGTCACCCGCAAAAATCGTGTCTTTGCTCGCATCGAGTAACATCGAATTGTCAGCTTGCAAAATCGCGCCTTTTTCAACAGTTAAAACGCCTGTTTCTCCTGTATTTTTGCCAGTACGAACTAAATTTGTTTGACCTTGTGATGACACGCGCAAAAACGCACTATCGCTGGAACTCAAAACGTTTTCAGTTTCACCGCCAAATTCATCGGTGATGATTTCGGTAATTTGTTTATTGGTTGTTAATTCCACTATTGACGGCACAGAATCCGTTTTGCCACTGCTCTGAATTTCTGCGCCTGTTAAAATTTTGAGCGAATCGGTTGCCGCTAAAAGCAAATCTGCGCCTTTTAATTTTGCATTCCCAGCAATCGTTAAATTTTGCGTGCTGACGGTAATAACTTGCCCATTCTTATTTTTGCTGCGCGTACCGCCGAGTAACAAACTTGGTGCATTTAAACTATTCAAATCTTCAACAAACAAACTCACCACATCAGATTTGCTGCTTGCAACATCTTCGCGTCGCGACACAATCGCTAAATTATTCGCGCTAATATCAACAAAACTGCCTTTGCCTTTGTTTTCAGGCGTTGCAAATAAATTGGCGTTCAGCGTCAAACGAGTTTGCGCGTTGAGCGCAAAATTTCCTGCATCTTTGGGTAATTGTTGTGACACGCTTTCAATAGCTTTTGTGGCTTTTTCAGCAAAAAAATCATTCGCAAAATAATCGGTATATTCCGAATAAGTGCGAGCAACTTTGCCAGATTCGACCGCGAAACCTTGCCAACGTGGATTTTTAATATCGGCATTCGCGTTGCCATAACGTCCTGCAACAATGGTTGTGCCTGCGATATTTTTCGCAGTTTGCGTTGGCGACCAATCTTTTGTGTGTGCTACAGGCGTAACTAAATACGCATTTGGTAACAGCGCGTAATGCGCGGGCAAAATCGTGTACCAACCCGCTTTTAAATCTGCTGTTGCACTCAAATAAACGCTATCGCCAATTTTGATTTTTGACTCTGAAGATTCCAACGGGTCATAAGGCGTAAGTGCGTGACCTAATTCGGGAACGACGGCGAATTTTTCAGGTGAATTTAAAACGTCTTTGCTGCCGCCAATGCCTGGAATAAATTCGTAGGCGTACAAATCACCGCCGCCGTTTAAATTCACTTTCGCGCCTTTGTCGAGTAACACTTCTTTGCCCGATAACGCTAAACGTTTTTCAGGTGGCGTATCGATAACCAGCGCGATACTTCCTGCGTCATCAAACGGATAAAGCCAATTTAAACCGCCCGAACCTTTACCAAATAAAACGGTTGCGCCATCGCCTGAAACTGAAGTCACGCTGCCGTCGGCGAGTTGTAATTTATTTGCCGCGTTTAAATTTAACGTGCCAAAAGGGGCTTTTAACGTGCCGCTTTGAATGATATTTGCCGCGTTAATTGTCAAATTCCCTGCCGCTGAATAAACAGGTGTGGTTTTCGCGCCACTATTTTGAATTTGAACAGTGCTGTTTTCGCCCGCAATTGAAAATTTATAATCGCTAAGTGTTGCTGGATAAATTTGTGCTGCTGAAAGCGTTAAATCACCGTCTAATTTGAATTCACCTAAATAATTTTTACTGTCAGATCGAACGCGAATGCCTGTCACGCGCAAATCGTTTTCGCTGTTCAGATTTACGTTATTGAAATTTTTAAAACTCAAGCCGCCGATTAAATCGATATTTTTTGCTGAAATGGTTAGCTGCCCATTGCCACGAATTGAATCAGGTGCGAGTGTGGTTGCGAATGTGCCATCGCCTAAATCGGAATCCAAACGACTTTGTGTCGAACCTAATGCCGCGTAAGCCGTGTTTAAAGTGACTTTGCCATTTACAGTTTGAATTTGTGGTGTATCGAGGGTGATTTTTTCTTGCGCGTTTAAAACTACATCGCCGTTAAATAAAACACCGCCAGCATAATCACCGTTTGCGTTAATCACATCGGTTTTAAAATTCAATGCGGCAAAACCTGCATCATTTAATTGTTGATTACTAAAAAATGCGCGTCCACTCTGCACGGTTAAAACAGGTGCGGTGTTGGTGCGAATTTCGATAGTTTTTTCTAACGCGCTGTTTTCATCGTCAGGAAATAAACCTGTGTCGATAGCAATATCGGGTTTGCTTCGCAAGCCGCTATTTAATTCAACGTTAAGCGTGCCGCCGACGACACCGTTTGCGAGTAACTGACCATCAGCAACAATGCCTTCGCCTGCTTTTAATGAAATTTCGCCGCCGCGTGCGGGAATGTTGCGTTTGCTAAATTGCTGCTGTCCATTTTCGACTTGAACAAAATCTAATTCTTTTTGCGTGCCTGAAACGTCGATTGTTGATTTTGTGTTGGTGACAACGTAGCCGCGTTTGGCGGTTAAATCGATGTTACCGCCTTTTAACACGTCGCCCTGCGTTAAATTAAGCGGATTTAATTCAGGTTTAAAAACACCTTTCGCGCTAAGTTGTGCGCCTTCGCCAAGCCAAATGCCTTGCGTGGAAAAAAAACCGCTATCGCCTGCTGTTGGTGGTTCGATGGTTAAATTGATATTTCCCGCAGGCGCGGCGATTTTGCCATTTACTAAAATCGAGGTGTCAGAATTGAGGTTAATCGTCGCTTGAGTTTCGCCTTGAATTTGCGCGTTTTTGCCAATTGTTAAAACGCTGTCGCGGTTTTGCAAAAGCGTTTGAGAAACTGAAAGCGTTAAATTTGTGGGTTTTCGCACTTCATCTGGCAAAGTTACGATTTCGCCAACATCTTGCAAACGTGCGCCCGTTGGCTGAGAACTAGCGTTACTTTTGAATTGGATATTTTGTTGTTGCAATTTGATTTGCGAATTATCGGCAACCGTTACGCCTTTGAGATAACTGGTCGCACTGTAATTGGCAAAGCCGTTTTGATTGAAAAATTCAGGATTTAAAAGCAGCGACGTGGTTGTTTTATTTTCAGTTTTTGAATCAATCACAACTTCATTGCTAGTTAAATCTAACGTTCCGCCTTGCGTTGCGCCGTAGCCTTGCAATTTTCCGTTTAACAAAAGACTTGAAATGTTGCCGCTTGCGTCGTGACTTTGTGCATCTAAATGAATTGTGCCGCCGTGACCTGAAACAATTTGATTGTGTCCATCAATTGCAGAGCCTCCGCTAACATCGATGCGGCTATTTTTGCCAAGCGTTAAATTTCCTTGTTCAGTTTGCAACGCAACCGTGCCGCCATTTAACGCTAACTGACTGAGCGTTTTGCCGCTTTCAAAGTCAGTTAAATCATTCACCCAAAAGCCTGCGACATCAATTGCCGACGATTCACCTAGTGTCAACGTGCTAGGCAAAAAGATTCCATCAACTTTTACAGGATGTAAACCGACGTGACCTGAAGGCGTGGTGATTTGCCCTTGAATATCAAAATCTTTCGCGGCAATTGTCAATGAGCCAAAATTTGGCAAACTAATTTTCGTATCTTTTGCGAGTGAAACTGCGCCATTGGTTTTGATTTGAACGTTGCTAATGCCTGAATTTTTTAAATTTTGCGTTGATAAAACCAGTTTTTCATTAGTTGAACCTGTTGAATTTTCCGCAAAACTTACGCCTTGTTTGCTAAGTAAATTATTACGGCTTAAATCTATATTTAAAGAACTACCCGCCACAGCTTTCGCTTCACGTTGATAAATACCTGAAACGGTTTCACCTTTTAACGCTCCGTCTAATTTCGTTTCGTATGTTTCGACGCTTAAACTGCCGCCAGCTTTGCCTTCAACGTAGCCTTTTGCTTCGTATTTTTCAGTTAAAATACCGTCGTATTTCAAATCGGGGTCGGCTTTTTCAATCGCAAACGCTTGACCGTTTGAAGTGAGTTGCGTGGTTTCGATTGTGCCGTCTTGATAGTTGATTGAACCACCTGAAAAATCGACTTTGCTATTTTGTTTTGCAATTACATCGCCACTCGATTTGAGCGTGATTTTTCCGCCTGTTGTTGAACGTTCATCGATATTACGTTCAATTCTATCGACTGCACCTTTAATGTCCGCAACAGGAATAGTCGCGCTGGTTACATTGCCGTCAGCGTCATGTTTTACAGTGGCTTCGCGCAAATCTACAGCCACTTTTTTGCCGTATAAAATCCCATCACGTTGCAACGGCGCGTCGCGTAATTCGTTTTTGCGCGTTTCGACCGTGACGATATTTTTTGAAACAGGTAATTCAACATCTTTTACGCCTGAAACATCGATGTTGCTATTTTCGTCTAGCGAAATTCGGGCTGTGCCTTTTTCGAGCGGGTCATTGACGTTGTCGATAGCTTCAATTTTAACGTTGCCCGATTTGGCTTGAATCGTGGAGTTTTTTTGCACATCAACATCGTGTGCGCTGATTTCGATAGTTGACGGCGTTTGAGCTTGTGCATCGATAGCGGTTTCGGTTTTATCGGTCGATAAATCAACGGTGGTTTTGCTGTTTTCGTTTAACGTCACAGCGGCATTTTTGCCTAATCCATCGCCTTCTTCTTCGGTGCGAGTTGTCGTTGCGGGTAATAATTTTCCGCCTGTTGCGGATTTGTCTTGAATGCCTTCACGCGCAAGTAATCGAACCGAACCGTTTAATTTCACCGAAGTTGTCGCTGAAACGATGCCTTTTTGATTAACAGCAAAACCGAGTAAACTCGCATTTCCACGTTCAGCTAACACTTTGCCAACGTTATTAACTTCGCCACCTTTTCCGACTTCAACCACTAAACCGCGTGTATTTGAATCTGCGCCTGCTTCTTGCAAATAGACTTTATCTTTTGATGCAGCGAGAATGGCTTGACCATCTGGCGTTTCAATATCACCTTCGTTGGTAATCACTGGCGCAGCAATAATCACTCGTCCGCCGTTAGCATTCGTTTTTATGCTTGCGCCTTTGGAAATCAAAATTTCAACTTTAATCGGATTGCCGTTTACATCTTTGAGCGTGTTTCCCGCCGCATCTTTTAAAACAACATTTCCACCTTCTAACGCCGCAGAACCATCGATATTAAACGCATTGGCAATGCCTTTTTGAAATACTGCATCTGAAATTCCAAGCGTTGAGGCGACTAACGAATTCACATTGACTTGCGAATCTTTGCCAAACACAAAACCATTTTGATTAACCAAATAAACCTGTCCATTCGCCGTGAGTTTACCCATGATTTTGCTGGCATCGGCTTGATGAATGTTATTGAGTGCAACCGAATTCGCGGATGGTTGCTGAAAATTCACCGCGTTTTCTGCGCCGATGTTGAATTTTTGCCAATTCAAAACGGCTTTTTCGCTGCCTTGTTGAATCGTTAAATTTTGCCCTGAAATGGTCGCGGTCGCTTGTCCTTGCGTAGCAATTTCAACAGGCGTTGTCGAAAGATTTACGTTTGCGCTCGGTACAGGTAATTCTGCGCGAACGTGCGATGATACAATCGACAAACCAATTAAAGTACGAATTGCTAAAGTGAGAGATTTAATTTTTGTCATGGCTTAAAACTCGTAAGCAAAACGGAAATCAATGCGTTGATCGTAAGCATCAACGGTATTTTGTTTATAAAGCGGCAACGCCCAATCTAAATCAGTCACAAAATGTTTAAATAAATCAAAACGCAAACCCACGCCCGCACCTGCTAACTCATAAGAGGCTGGATTTGGCGCAAGCGGTTTTTGAATGTGTAAATAGGCGTAATCAATAAATGTGTGAAAACGGAAATTTTGTGCGAAATCCCACGTTGGAATCACGGGGCTTTGTAATTCAAAAGACACATTCACGCCGTCGTCGCCCAACTGTTGCGTTTGGTTGTAACCACGCACGCTTTGTGCGCCACCCGCTGAAAATTGTTCGTTACTGATTAACGGCGAACTGGAAATTTGTCCGCCCAAACGCGCGGCTAAACGTAAATCATAGGGGAGTTGTTGAAGGCGTTTTAATTCGCTGGTTAAAAATAAATAATCTGCTTTTGCGCCAACCCGTTTGTTTGCAAATTCTTGAGCATCATTACCTAAACCGCGCACTGAAAAATGCAACGCGGAACTTAATGACGTGACGGATTCATCGTAACGCCAGTTTCCGTCGTAACCCGCTTGAAAACCTGCGTAAGCAATCGGCGTATTTTGCGAATCTTGTCCTTTGGTTTGAATACCTTGATCAAAATTTTTGTAATCAAAACCTAAGTTCACGCTGTGTGAATAATTTTCATACGTTGAAAGTGGCAACATTAAACGTGCGCCGTAAATTGAACCTGCACCCACAACGGATAAACCGCCAACGGTTGTGCCAAGTTGGGTATTTGAACTAATACCAATTCCGTAAAGTGCCAAACGCGAATCACGCCCAGCAATTCTCATTATGAAAAATAATTTAAAATCAAATAGATGGAATCGAAATTTGAAATTTTCAGTTCCTGTAATTATCAAGAATTCAACTTGCTGAGTAAGTGACCATTTTTGCCCCCTTGTTGTACAAGGCTTTGC
>CAINDC010000204.1 GCA_903847275.1 uncultured Pseudomonadota bacterium | reverse complement strand
GTTATTGTTTCAATTATTTGGCGCACTTGCTCAATATGAACGGGCATTGATACAAGAAAGAGTAAAGGCTGGCATTAACGCGGCTAAACTTCGAGGACGGCATAGTGGTAGACCACGCGCTTTAGATGATGAAAAACTTAAAGCTGTTATTGCTTCACTCGAAAGTGGTACAAGTAAAGCTGCTGTATGCCGTACATTTGGAATTCCGCGCAGTACCTTGATTGATAGCCTAGCCAGAACTGGTTGGACGGGATTGAAATGACTATTTCAGAAAACAAACAAGTGTATGTTTATCAGCTGAAAGTGTGGATTCGAGGGATTAGTCCAATGGTCTGGCGACGAGTGCTTGTGCGTAGCGATAGCACAATTGCAGATTTACATTACACGATACAAATAGCCATTGGTTGGAGTGATACACATCTGAATCAGTTTCACATTCATGGTAAAGATTTTGGCGTTCATCATGTTGGTGGAATCTGTTTTTCTGATAATCCAAAGCAGGTGCTTCTTTCTTCCTTTGAATTTCGATTACGCGAACGGTTCACATACGAATACGATTTTGGCGATGATTGGATACATGAGATTCGTGTTGAAAATTTGTTGGAATTTGACCCAAAGAAAACTTATCCAATGTGTACGGGCGGCAAAAATGCAGCTCCACCAGAAGATTGCGGCGGGGTTTTAAGGGAACCTCTAATGATTCAAATTTAGGTTTTTAGACCTTAATAAAATCAAATGGTTACACTACCAACAATGGCAAAAAATGCAATTATTAGAGGTTCCCTTAACTTATATGGAAATAAGGGACAATCTCAAATACCGCGCTTTGGGAATGATACATGAAAACTTTGATAATGAATGCGAAGAATACCAAGATTCGGAGGATAATCTGTTTGATCCCGATAAGTTTTCTCGTCGTGAAGTAAATAATCGCCTAAAGCAATACGCAAATGGCGATCGTGATTGGCTATTCCGATACTAAATTTAGGAGCGTGCGTCATGAAATTCAAAATTCAATTGGTAACTGAACATGAAACAGGTCAAGAGATTCAAGAATTAGTTTGCCTAGAACGTGAAACAGCTGAGTTAGCTTCAATTGGTATCGCATTGGATGAAGCAAAAACGTTACTTGTGTCACTCCAAAAAGAAGTTGTTTCGCGACAATTAGCTGATTACTTGGCAGTTAAGAATAAATGCCCCGAATGTGAAAAACCGTTTCGACATAAAGGTAAGCATCCTGCTGTATTTCGTACACTATTTGGTAATTTAGAATTTTCTAGCCCTCGTTGGTTTCAGTGTAGTTGCCAAGCACACAGCACTCGTACTTTCAGTCCTCTTTCTGAGTTGTTGACAGATAATTGTTCACCCGAACGTCTGTATTTGGAAACGAAATGGGCATCGTTAATCTCATTCGATCTAGCTGCAAATTTTTTTGAAGACGCATTTCCTATTGAAGCTCATATTCAAGCTACTACAGTACGAAATCATTTGCATCGTGTGGCGAAACGAGTTGAGGCTGAACTTGGTGAAGAACAGTTTTCATTTATCGATACATGCAAAAGGGATTTAGCTTCTTTACCGAAGCCATCAGCACCCATCACCGTTGGAATTGATGGTGGTTATGTTAGAAAATGGGACGATAAAAAAACACATTTTGAAGTTATTGTTGGCAAATCAATTCTTGAAGATGGTACCAATAAATGTTGTGGTCTCGTACGGGTGCGATTAAAAGTGTGGGGAATTTAGTAGAATATCGTTATTTAAATTGACAGAAACCATGACTAAAAACGACCAAATTTTCCTCAACCGCCTAAATGAACATCCAGAACTGCGTGAACGAATGGAAGGACTTTTG
>CAINDC010000203.1 GCA_903847275.1 uncultured Pseudomonadota bacterium | reverse complement strand
TAAAGCAACTTCAGGGTCAACTGTTAATTCTACGTCAGATTCAAACTCATTTTTTTCAGGCTTGATTTCATCTTCGAGTTCAACGATTTCATCAGCAATGATTTCAGGTTCAACTTCAGGTTCAACTTCAGGTTCAACTTCGGGTTCAACGATTTCATCAGCAATAATTTCAGGTTCGAGTTCTACGATTTCATCGGCAATGATTTCAGGTTCAACTTCGGGTGTAAGTTCAACGATTTCATCAGCAATGATTTCAGGTTCAACTTCGGGTTCGAGTTCAACAATTTCATCAGCAATGATTTCAGGTTCAACTTCGGGTTCGAGTTCAACGATTTCGTCGGCAATGATTTCAGGTTCAACTTCAGGTGCAAGTTCAACGATTTCATCAGCAATGATTTCAGGTTCAACTTCGGGTGCAAGTTCTACGATTTCATCGGCAATGATTTCGGGTTCAACTTCAGGTTCGAGTTCTACGATTTCATCGGCAATAATTTCGGGTTCAACTTCGGGTTCAAGTTCAACGATTTCGTCGGCAATGATTTCAGGTTCAACTTCGGGTGTAAGTTCAACGATTTCATCAGCAATGATTTCTGGTTCAACTTCGGGTTCAAGTTCAACGATTTCGTCGGCAATGATTTCAGGTTCAACTTCGGGTGTAAGTTCAACGATTTCATCAGCAATGATTTCAGGTTCAACTTGAGATTCGAGTTCAACGATTTCATCAGCAATGATTTCAGGTTCAACTTCGGGTTCGAGTTCTACGATTTCATCAGCAATGATTTCAGGTTCTTCAGTTAATGTTCCGATGTTTAATAATTCATCAACGGCAGCCATTAAGTCGTCATCGTTTGAATCGGTTGTTAATTCATCGCTAACGGCTTCGCCTAAAAGTGAATCAAAGTCATAGCCCGCACCACCAAGTAAATCGTCTAATTCTTCGTCTGATACCACCGTTGAATCCATTGCTGCTGCTAATTGATTTTCCAATGATGACATCGCAGCAGATTGAATCGGTTGAAAAGGGTGTGAATCGTTATTTTCTAAATCTATATCATCGTCAGGCAATAAATCGTCTAAATCGTCTAAATCGTCTAAATCGTCTAAATCATCAATTTCATCTTTATTCACTGCTGCTGACAAAATATCTTTTTGTAAATTAGTATCGAGTTCTTTTTTTGCATGCGCCAAAACTTGATCTAGTGCATCGCCTACCACAGGTTCATCGTCTAAAGATAAAGATAAAGTCGAAGTAGCTTGATCTAAACGCGCATCTAAATCCAAATCTAAATTTTCGCGTGAGGCTTTTGCTGTTTTTTTTGTTGAATTCGTCATAGTTAGATTGGATTATGTAGTAAAGAAAACGCCGTTTATTAAAAAGATGTTAGATTGTCGTCGGCGTGTTTTGTTATGCTAATGTCCGTCAAAGTGAACAGATGTTAATTTTCGTTCATTTAATGCTAAATTCCTAAAAATTCTGAGAGAAAATATTGCCATGCAACTTGCTATTACTGTTTTAAGCGAAAGCCCGTTTAATGCTATTTCTGAACTCATACTTTCAACGGTAACGTGTGGGTGTCGTATTAGCGATATTAAATCGTCACGTTTTGGCGACTTACACTGTGCGTATTTCCTGATTGAAGGTAATTGGAATCAACTTGCTAAATATGAAAGCACGTTACATGCCACAGAAAAAAAATTACAACTAAAAATTCACAGTACCCGCATTGAAAAGAAACGAATTGTGACTGATGAAATTCCTTATCTCGTTGAAATTATCGGTTCAGAAAGCAGTGAGATATTGAATAAAGTGGTGCATTTTTTACGTGAAAAGGACGTTGAAGTTGAAGACATCAGCGGTCATCGTTATCAAGCACCTTATTTAGACGCACAATTATTTAGCACTCGTTTGGTGATTTCGATTTCTCAGCAAGTGTCGTTATTTCAATTGCGTGATGAGTTGATGTATTTGTGTGATCAGCTGAATGCTGATCTTATTTTTGAACCTTTTAGGAACCAATAATCATGACAAACGTAATGCTAAATGCAGTTGTGCCAAACTTCACTACAGTCACAACGGATAATAAAACAATTCAATTAACCGATTATTTGGGCAAAAATGTAGTCCTATATTTTTATCCCAAAGATAATACGCCTGGATGCACTCAAGAAGCAGAGGATTTTCGTGATAACTATCCGCAATTTGAAGCATTAAATACCGTTATTTTTGGAATTTCACGCGATAGCGTTAGTTCGCACGACGGTTTTAAATGCAAATATGCTTTACCATTCGATTTGATTTCAGATGGTGGTGAAACGATTTGCCAATTATTTGACGTACTGAAACCTAAAAATGTGTATGGTAAGGAATCCATTGGTATTGAACGCAGCACATTTTTAATCAATGCCGAAGGCGTATTGATTCATGAATGGCGCAAAGTAAAAGTAGATGGGCATCATTTAGACGTGTTAGAAAAAATCAGCGCGATTTAAACGCTTAACTAGCGCATAATCAGACGCTGATGTGCTGAATAATTCTGCACACTGAATGTGTTGCAAAGGGAAATTTGTTATGAAAAAAGTAAATCTAGCGTCAATGTTGTTGGTTTTGTCGGCAGTTACAAATGTTGCTTTTGCTGATGTTGAATTGAAATCTAGTGATGAAGTAACAGGTACTTGGAAACTTGAATCGACTAAAAACACCGCCAGCGAAAAAGAAGTTGCGCTTCCTCGTGAAGATACGTGGGTTTTCAAAGATGGAAAGGTCACGATTTTACACATTCCCCGCGAAGGAAAATACTACGATCAAATGCCTGTGAATTATGAAGTTGAAGAAGGGAAGTTGAAAGTGGCGCAGGTTGGAAATACACGCTTTGATTTATTTTCAGTGGTTGAAAAATCTGACAGCAACATGATTTTAAGAGGCAAATTTGGCGGCTTTTATTACTTTAAGAAAAAATAACGCTTCATTATTTATTTCTTTTATTGATGGCTGCAAGATTGTGTCAATTTAGATTTTTGCTGTTAAACTCAACAAACATTTTAGGTACTTTAGAGGGGTAATTATGTTACACATTAAATCGAAAAAAATGATGTTGCCATTATTGATTTCTGTTATTGCAATGCTGTTATCGCCAACGATTACAAGTGCGGCATCAGAAACGGGTAGCACAGCGGCACGTCAAGCGGCAGATCAAAAAGCGGCACTTGCGAAAAAAGCGGCTGATAGAAAAAAAGCTGAAGAACAAAAAGCTGCCGAAGGACAAAAAGCGGTTGAGCCACAGACAGAAACGTCAGGCGAGAAATAATTCAAAACAATAAAAAGCCCCGATTTGCATTTGCAGATTGGGGCTTTTTTTTGTGTTATATTTTATGCGTCACAAGCTCAACACCTGCCTGTTTGTATATTCGATAACGTTCACGACCTCCGATTTTAGTCACTTCACTGTTATCTAAAATTTCCAAAACTCGCGCTGCGTTCTGCCATGCGTGTGGTAGTTGCGACGACAAATTAAACACTACATTTTGCCAATCGGGCGGCACATTTTCAGTGCCAATCAATACTTGCGACGTAATGTCGGGCGATATGCCGTTAAAAATTTGATGCGGAATAAAACTACCTGCTCGAAACGTCCACAACATATCGTCTAAGCGGCGACATTGCTCCAGGTTATCAAGCAAAATATAACAAAATTTGCCCGTCTTGTAGGCTTTTTCAATCAATCGACACGCAAAAAAATAACGATCATAAAGCGATTCGCTATTTAAAACGTAAAATGTGATTTCAGGCATTGGCACGATTCAACAAGTATTGCGTTAACAATGGCACAGGACGACCTGTTGCGCCTTTTGCAGAACCTGTACGCCACGCTGTACCTGCAATGTCCAAATGCGCCCAACGAAAATCTTCTGTGAAATTCGCTAAGAAACACGCCGCAGTAATCGTTCCCGCATCTTTGCCGCCAATGTTCGCCAAATCAGCAAAATTTGATTTCAACTGTTCTTGATATTCTTCCCAAAGTGGCAAACGCCAAACGCTGTCATTGGCAGTTTCACTTGCCGCAATTAAATCGTTACAAAGTGCGTCATCATTGCCTAATAACCCGCTTGGCACACGACCTAAAGCGACTAAAACTGCGCCTGTCAAAGTTGCTAAATCAATCACGACTTCGGGTTGAAAACGTTTGGCGTAAGTGAGTGTGTCGCACAAAATTAGGCGACCTTCTGCATCGGTGTTTAACACTTCAATCGTTTTACCTGACATACTTGTTAAAACATCGCCAGGTTTGCAGGCTTGACCATCGGGTAAATTTTCAGTCGCAGGAATTAAACCGACGATATTAAGCGGTAAATTCAACTGCGCTGCTGCTTGCAACGTGCCTAAAACTGCTGCACCGCCGCACATATCGTATTTCATTTCATCCATGCCAGCGCCTGGTTTAAGCGAAATTCCGCCTGCATCAAACGTTAATCCTTTACCAACTAATACGATAGGTTTTGCATTCGCTTCGCCGCCTTTATATTCAATCGAAATCAATTTTGCAGGTTCACGACTACCGCGTGTTACCGCTAATAATGAACCCATACCAAGTTTTTCCATATCAGCAATTTCTAAAATCGTAGTGTCGATTTTGTCAAAATTTTTCGCCAACGTTAAACCTTGTTGTGCCAAAAAAGTAGGTGTGCAAATGTTCGCAGGTAAATCGGCAAGATGTTTTGCCAAACTCACGCCGCCAGAAATCGCTAAACCTTGCGCTAATCCTGTTTCTGCTGAAGCTGAATCGGTTACATGAATCACGATATTTTTTAACGACAATTCATCAGCGGGTTTGCTTTTGCATTCAGTGAATTGATAAATTGCATCTTCAAAAACTTCGACAATCTGGCGGGTTTTCCACGTTAAATCCACCTTTTCCACGTCACAATCCGTTAAACTAACCGCTATCGAATTTAAGCGTAATTTTTTTGCTTCGTTAATTATCGTGCTTAAAATTTTGCGATAATTTTTCACAGATAATGGTTTTTGCTCACCCAAACCAATTAATAAAATACGTTTGATGTCACTGTTTGGAATAACGTTTAAAAATAATGTTTCATTAAGTTTTCCAGCAATATCACCGCGATTTACAACAGATGTTAATAACCCATTAGTTTGGTCATCTAACGTTTTTGCGGCAAGAGTAAGTTGTTGATTATTAAAAATACCGACAATCAAACAATCCGATTCCAATGTTTCGAGTGGGTTTGTTTCTATAGAATAATTCATGTTTTTCCAGTTTTTATGGGAAGGCGAAAGTTGTAAATTATACCGTTTTTGCAGGAGTGCAGTTTGTTGATTAGCGTAATAAACAAAATGATTATGCGTGATTTAGTGAAAACTTTATCCGCTGTTTTATCGGTGTTAGTGGTGATTATCGTCAGTCGGAAATTTATTCGCGTGCTTGACCAAGTTATTGAAGGACAAATTGCCAGCGACACGTTGATGATGATTTTAAGTTTGAAAATCGTGATTGCGTGTATCACTTTTTTACCAGCTGCTACGTTTATGGCTGTGTTAATGGTGTTGGGGCGAATGTATCGAGATCAAGAAATGGCTGCTATTTCTTCTGCGGGCGGAGGAGTTTGGATAATTTACCGCGCCGTTTTTTTAGTGTTATTGCCATTAAGTTTTGCTGCAACGGCTTTATCGTTAAACGTTTCACCGTGGGCAGAAAGTCAAATCGAAGCCCGCACGCATCATGATCAAGAATCTGCTGATTTGCGCGGTTTGGTGGCAGGGAAATTTAGCGAATACAGTCACGGCGACATTGTGTTTTACGTTGAAACTATTGATGACCACAAACAATTACACCATGTTTTTGTGCAACATCGACAAACGGATTCCGTTGCGATTATTAACGCTGAATCGGGGCGGTTAATGGATTTAGAAGATGGACAATATATGGTTTTGAAAAATGGTGAACGAGTGCAAGGCAGGGCGGGTGAGTTAAATTATGCGATTGAACACTTTGAAGAATACGCCGTGCGAATTGATACCAAAGTTTCACCGTTAATTGTTGCCAAACAAGCCACACCGTTTGGCGAATTATGGCAATCTGACACAAGTATTGATGCCGCCGAAATACAACGTCGTCTTTCTGTGCCGTTAGGTATTTTATTACTCGGTTTTATCGCAGTTCCACTTGCTGAATTATCACCACGCGGCGGAATTTACGGCAATATGTTGGTCGGTTTCTTGATTTATTTTAGTTATGGAAATTTGTTGAGCGTGTCGCAAAGTTGGGTTTTAAAACAAACGATTTCACCATGGTTGGGTTTAACAAGTGTGAATTTATTATTGCTGATAATCGGTAGTTTTTTGCTAGCGAGATTTTATGGTTGGCGATGGTTGAAATCACAGATTTTACAAGGACGCTAGGCATGAATGTTTTAACACACTATATTGTCAAAGAAATTTTGAAAGGCTCATTTATCGCTTTGATTTTACTGTTGACGCTGTTCAATTTATTCACGCTGGCTGATGAATTAAAAGACCTTAAAGGCGCATACGATTTAACAGCAATTTTCACTTATCTCGCACTAACTTCGCCGCGTGTTTGTTATGAATTAGTCCCAGCGGCAGCGTTATTGGGCAGTTTATTTGTATTGGGTGCAATGGGAAATAACCGCGAATTGATTGCAATGCGAGCCACTGGCGTTTCTGTTTTTGACATTATTAAATCGGTATTAGTTGCGGGTGCGATTTTAGCGACATTTTCTGTTTGTGTTGGTGAATTGATTGCACCAACAACCGAAGCTAAAGCGCAATTATTAAAAGCTACAGCACAAAATCAACGACTCGTTTCTAATGCAAAATATGGTTTGTGGTTGCGTGAAGGCGAGAAATTTATCAACGTCCGAAAACTCGAAACTAATGGTGAACTTTCTGACATCAGTATTTATGAATTAGATAATCAAGCGCACTTACAAAGCGTCACGCACGCCGACAAAGCGACTTATTTACAAAATGAACAATGGCGTTTAGAAAATTTAGCACAATCACAAATTTCAATCGAGAAAATGCAAGCGAATACTAAAACGGAACAAATTTGGCAAACGACTATTGCACCCGATTTAGTTAAAATTGCAGTGGTGAATCCTGATAATTTATCGCTGATTGATTTAGCGCAATACATTGATTTTTTGAAAAACAATCAGCAAAAATCACAAACATTTGAATTCGCATTTTGGGGTCGTGTGCTGAATCCGTTGGTGACATTTGTGATGTTGTTAGTTGCTACGCCGTTTGTCATTGGTGTGAAACGCGGTGTCAATGTGGGCAGTCGCATGATGATTGGGATTGTGATTGGAATGAGTTTTAACATTCTCGATAAAATCTTTGGTCACGTTGGATTGATTTACGATTTCAATCCATTTTTGATGGCAATTTTTCCGAGTTTGCTAGTGAGTGGTTTGAGTTTTTATGCGTTACGACGCACAATTTAAATGGAGAATTTTATGACTGAAAAACAATCTTTAAATGCACAAATAGAACAAATTTTAGCGGAAGAAAATGCACAAATTGAATTGAAAAGTTGGCGTGGAAAACTCAAGCGAATTTGGAAATCAGACCATCGAAAACAAGCGATCAAAGCCGAACTTTTTGCACTATGGCGCGACTTGAGTACAAAAGGCATTTTCACGTTATTTGTAATCGTCGCATTTGTGTTTGCGCTGACATTTTCAGTTTTATAACCACCACCGTTGTTATACTATCGCTTCAATTTAAACAGGAAGGCTTAATATGAAAATAATAAAAAAAATTCTATCCACAGCAATTTTAGCGTCTGTAACATTTGGCGCGAATGCCGCTGATGATGCCCAAAGAATGAACGCGCTATTTCAAGAAAATTGCGCGAGTTGTCACGGTGCAGATTTAGGGGGTTATATTGCGCCCGCGTTGAACTCGACCAGTTTGAAAGGACGTAGTCCAACCGCATTACGCAGTTTAATTATGACAGGCAGTTTTGATACGTTGATGCCTCCGTTTTATGGAAGATTAAGCGATGACGACATTCGCGGTTTAGTCAAACATTTACAAACTACGCCTAAACAACCGAATCCCGCTTGGACAATCGACGACATGAAAAAATCGTTGCACGTCCACATTAAAGACGAAAGCACGTTGCCAAACAAACCGACTTACACCATCGACAGCATGGACAACATTATCGGCGTGGCAGCACGCGGAAAATTTGGACGCGGTAACGAATCGAAAGCCGTATTTATCAACAGTACAACTCATCAAAAAATTGGCGAAGTTCACACAGGAACAGCGGCGCACATTATCGAATTCAACCCGACAAATCCGCGTTGGGCTTACGTTAAAACGGATACCGCCGAGATTTTCAAAGTCGATTTGTATTCGATGCAAATTGTCCGCAGCATCAAAACAGGCATGAATGGTCCTGGTATTGGCGTTTCGCGCGACGGCAAATACATCATGGCGGGTTCGTTTGTGCCGCATAACGCCGTGATTTTGAATGCCGATACGCTCGAACCATTGAAAACGTTTGAACTCGAAGGCATCGACCCAGACGGTAAACAAGTGAGTTCCGATTCAGGCATGATTATCGGAACGCCTTTTGCGGACGTATTTGCGATTGCGTTAGAAAATGCGGGGCAGGTTTGGATTGTCGATTTAAAAGACGATTTTCCTGTGACAAAAATCACCAACGTCGGTCGTCATTTACATGATGCGTTTTTAACGCACGGTGGACAAAAATTGATGGTTGCATCTTACGATGACAGTATCGTTGCGGCGATTGATTTGAAAGAACGTAAAATTATCAAAAAATTACCCGCTGGTTGTGTGCCACACGTTGGCGGTGGTTCAGCAGTAAAAGTGGACGGACGCACGCTTGGTTTTGGTACGAATTTCGGCGATTGCGACAAAATGGTTGTTAGCGTTTGGGATTTAGACAAGATGGAATTAGTGAAACAAATTCCTGTTTCGGGTGGTACAGAATCGCCAGCGGCTCATGCAAATGCACCTTATGTGGCAGTGGATATTATTTCAAAAGACACTCGCGCTCGAACCATTCAGCTTATCGACAAACAAAAATTGGAAGTCGTGAAAACCTTAGACGTTGGTGGTCACGCTTATTTTCCTGAATACAGTGCAGACGGCAAATTTTTATATGTTAGCGCAGGTTATGACGGCAATGAAGTCGTGGTTTATGATTCACACTCGTTAGAAAAAGTGACAACGTTGCCAATGGAAAGTCCAGCAGGGATTTTCTCGCGCGGGCGTGTTAAATATATGACTCGTGGTTTAGCACCAGATGAAATGAAAGGCACAAAATAATGAAAAAATTAGCGATTATTTTACTGGTTGCCAGTAGCGGTTGTTTTGCTACTGAACCATCGACAGAAAAACAAACTGAAATTCGCACGATGTTAAAAAATATGTGCGGTGCGTGTCATGGTGAAAATTTAAAAGGTGCAATGGGACCGGCACTAAATTCTGAAACACTGGCAAATAAAAGCGATGAAATGTTAATTGACACCATTTACAATGGTAGAAAAGGCACAATGATGTCATCGTGGAAAGCCTCGATGAATAAAGACGAAATCGGCTGGTTGGTTAGTGTTTTGAAAAGCGGAAAATAGTTTTAAAAAAGGGATTTCAAAATAATTTGGAGCCCTTTTTTCGATAGTCCCTACAAACCAATGCAGGTAAGCTAATTTTATGCAAAATTGGTAATTGATGATTTTAAAGTTACTTGATTTTCAACAACTTTTCAAAATCGAGAACTGGTTTGCAGGGACTACCGGAATTACAAGGCTTGCGAGCTTATTGGTTTGAGCGTGCGTACGTATCAACGCTGGTGGAAAGATGGCGATAAAATACGCGAAGATGCCCGAAAAACACGTGTGTTTGCGCCTGTAAATAAATTGCCGATTCAAGACGAGGAAAAGATTATTGCAACGATGAATAGCCCAGAATTTGC
>CAINDC010000202.1 GCA_903847275.1 uncultured Pseudomonadota bacterium | reverse complement strand
TGCACGTTTGTGAAAAGTTAAACCCGCCGCTGGACGCGCTAAATCAACGAGCATTTTTAGTGAAACAGTGGTGTATTCAGAATATACAAAAGATGCGGGCATAAGTTTCATTTATTGACGAAAAAAAACGGTGTACTATTTGCGCTCATTCAAAAAATTAGAAACATCTTAGAGGAGAGCATCATGGGTACTATTATTGAAATATCAGTTTTCATGCTAATTGCGGCATCAATCGCGTTTGCACCGTTGGGTTATTTTATTTACGTTTACACCAAAAAAGGTGAAAGTCCTTTTGATCACTTTGAACAAAACGAAGAACATGGTCATTCCATCATTGATGATTTGGCAGAAAAAGCGAAAGAAAAACTCGCACATTAAGTTTCAAAAGACGGCACGATAAAAAGTTGTTTTTCGTGCCGTTTTCAGATTTATGGAACGGGAACTCGCGCTATCAATTCTTTAATCACATCGTCTGTCGTCATACCTTCGGCTTCTGCTTCATAAGATAAAATCAACCGATGACGCAACACGTCAAACGCCATTTCCTGAATATCTTCTGGAGCAACATAATCACGTTCTGAAAGCCACGCTTTCGCTCTCGCACAACGATCTAACGCGATACTTGCACGCGGACTTGCACCGTATTGCAACCAACTGACTAAATCATCGCCATAAACTTTTGGTTTGCGTGTCGCCAAAATAATCTGTAACAAATAATCTTCCAGAGGTTCAGCCAAATATAAATCTAAAACGGCATTTCGCGCTTCAAATAAAGTCGCTTGTGTCATTGGTGTAAAAGATTTTTTCATACTTTTTTGACCAATTTGACGTGCTTCTGCTCGCACTAAACGCAAAATTGCTTTTTCATGTTCGGCATTTGGATAATCGACTTTCACCTGCAATAAAAATCTATCCAATTGTGCTTCGGGTAACGGATAAGTACCTTCTTGTTCAATCGGGTTTTGCGTTGCCATGACCATAAATAACGCGGGTAATTTATACGTCGCTTGCCCCACGGTGATTTGTCGTTCTGCCATTGCTTCAAGCAATGCGGCTTGGACTTTCGCAGGTGAACGGTTGATTTCATCCGCCAAAATCAAATTGTGAAACAAAGGGCCTTTTTGAAACTCGAATGTGCCTTGTTGTGGGCGATAAATTTCAGTTCCTGTTAAATCTGCAGGCAACAAATCAGGTGTGAATTGCACACGATGAAAATCGCCTTCAATTCCGTGACTTAATACGTTAATCGCGCGGGTTTTTGCCAGACCTGGTGCGCCTTCCACAAGAATATGCCCATCTGCTAACAAACCAATCAGCATTCGTTCAACCAGCACATCTTGCCCAATAATTTCTTCGGCGATATGATTTTTTAAAGCAATTAAAGCATTTTGAATCTCTGACATAAAAACTTAAACCGTTGCGTGTTTGCGTTTGTAAAAAATGGATGAAAGAACTGACAAGCCAATGAATGTTGCACCGACTAAACCTGTCACCACTTCTGGAATTTCGTGTTTCATACTAATCAACATAATGCCCGCCAATGCGCCAATCGCATAATGTGCGCCGTGTTCCAAAAACACATATTCATCGAGTGTCCCTTTACGCACTAAATACACTGTCAAACTCCGCACGAACATTGCACCAATCGTTAAACCTAACATAATAATGACCACATCTTGGGTAATCGCAAACGCGCCAATCACGCCGTCGAATGAAAATGAAGCGTCTAAAATTTCCAAATACACAAAACTCATCATGCTACCGCGTTTAATGGCTTCTGAAACTTCTTCGCCTTCTTCTTCGTTTTCAAATAATGCTGACATACTATCAACAATAACAAATAAAACAACGCCTGCAACCCCTGCTACTAAAGCAGTTAAACGGTCATCAGGGTTTACAAAACTTTGCATTCCCAACAAAACTGACAACGATAAAATAATGGCGATAGATTCTAGTTTTCCAAAACTTGCAAATTTACGTTCAAAATAACCCAGCCAGTGAATTTCACGTTTTTCATCAAATAAAAATCCGAAAAATACCATTAACAAAAACATACCGCCAAACGAAGCAATTTGAACATGTGCGCCTGTTAAATGTTCGGCATATTTTGCCGAATCGTGTAATGCCATATCGGCAACCGCCATAAAATCAATGCCTGTAGCGAATTGTACAATGGCAATCGGAAACACTAAACGCATTCCAAAAACCGCAACTAAAATGCCCCATGTTAAGAAATACTGTTGCCATTTCTCGTCCATGCGTTTCAAAATCGACGCATTAACCACCGCGTTGTCAAATGACAAACTGACTTCGAGTACCCCAAGAATTAACGCGATTGATGCAGCAGTCATCCCAGCATTCATACCACCTGACGAAAATCCCCAATAAAACGCGCCACTCAAACACAAAATAGCGATAATAAAAGATGCTCTAAAATGTTGCATAAAAATTCCTAAAGTTAGTTTTGAATCGCGCCACTATAAGTCGATTTAGGTTTAAATCAATAGTACAACCGTTTAAAAATGCTAAAATTGAGCTTTGGAAACCTCTATTTTTACAATTTGATTTTTAAACAATTAGAAAATGAAGTCTTGAATGATTTAACAATTTGAGTGGAGAATTCGCAAACTCCCGAAGCATGTAAAAACTGAGTTAATTTTTATCACTATTTTTGAGTAATCTATGACCAATTATCACTATCCTGAAGAATTTTATCATCACGCCGATTCACTCATTCACGCAGGAAAAATTATCGACGCTAAAGGTTGGTGTCCCGCCACAAGTGGTAATGTTTCAGCGCGTTTATCTGACGGCACTATTGCCATTACGGTTTCAGGCAAACACAAAGGTGACTTGCAACCCAGTGACATTATGCTTATCGACGCGCTCGGAAATCCGCTCGATGGAAAAGTACCGTCGGCTGAAACTTTATTGCACGTTCAACTTTATCAACGCTTTCCTGATGTCCATTCTGTGCTGCATCCACATTCATTGAATAGCACCATAATTTCAATGAGTGAAAAGAAAAAAGTGGTGTTAAAAAATTATGAATTACTCAAAGCATTTAGCGGCATTAGTACGCATGAAAGCCGAATCACTGTGCCGATTTTTGCTAACAGTCAAAACATTGCACGATTAGCAGAACACGTTGAAAATTACATGGACGCAAATGATGAAATTCACGCTTATTTGTTAGCGGGTCATGGTTTGTACACTTGGGGCGGTTCGGTAATTGAAACATTACGTCACTTAGAAGCCCTTGATTTTCTATTTGCTTGTGAATTACAACGGAGTTAAAAACGCATGAGTGTATTAAAGATTTATTCTGAAAACACGCCAACTCATGGCGAACGTTTTAGCGAATTCGATGATATTGAAACAAAATTAAAAGCCATTGGTGTACAGTTTGAACGCTGGACAGCATCACAAATTTTAAATAACGATGCAAGTAACGACGATGTTTTGAATGCCTACGCCGATTCAATCGACCGTTTAAAAAATCAATACGGCTTTCAAACCGCAGATGTCATCAAATTGGATTCGACACATCCTGATAAAATAGCTATGCGTGAAAAATTTCTTTTAGAACATACGCACAGTGAATTTGAAGTGCGTTTTTTTGTCGAAGGATGCGGACTTTTCTATTTGCACGTTGGTGAACAGATTTTTGGTGTTTTATGTGAAAAAGGCGATTTAATTAGTGTTCCCGCAAATGTCACACATTGGTTTGATATGGGTGAAAATCCAAATTTAGCGTGTATTCGTTTATTTACGAATCCTGACGGTTGGGTAGCGAATTTTACTAACAACGACATTTCAAAATTATTTCCCACATTGGATAAATTACAAGGAGAATTGACGGCATGATTAAAGCGATTATTACCGATATTGAAGGTACAACATCGTCATTATCGTTCGTAAAAGACAGCTTATTTCCTTATGCCCGCGCTCATATTGGCGAATTTTTGCGTGAAAATGCCACGAATGAAACAGTGCAGAAACTATTGGCTGACGTAAATGTTGACGTCGGTATTGAACTAAATTTAGAACAAGCCATCACGCAGTTAATTCAATGGATTGATGACGATAAAAAAATCACACCACTCAAATCATTACAAGGATTGATTTGGAAATCAGGTTATCAGCGTGGCGAACTTACAGGGCATTTATACGCAGACGCAATTCGTAATTTACAAATGTGGAAAGCAGAAGGTTTTGACTTGTATGTTTATTCTTCTGGTTCTGTGTACGCGCAAAAACTATTGTTTTCTTACACAGAAGTCGGCGACTTAACGCCTTTATTTTCGGGTTATTTCGATACGCATATTGGTGGAAAGCAAGACAGTTCTTCATACGAAAATATCGTGGCGCATATCGGTTTGCCCGCCGAACAATTGTTGTTTTTATCTGATATTGAAGCTGAATTGAATGCTGCACAAACCGCAGGATTGCAAACTATTTGGCTAATGCGTGACGATGCACCACAAGCTGAAGCGTCACATTGGCAAGTGTGTGATTTTGACGCGATTGAGTTGGAGCGATTTGGATATGAATAAAAAATTATCGCTGCAAGAACAGCTGCTCAAATCAGGTTTAGTCAGTAGCGCGAAAGCCAAAACCATCAAAACTGAAAAGCATAAACAGCAACAAGCACAACGTCATCACAACGTCGAAATTGTTGACGAAGCGAAATTATTAGCACAAAAAACACAAGCGGAAAAAGTTGAGCGTGACAGGCTGTTAAATTTACAACAACAAGAACAAGCAAAACAAAAAGAAATTTACGCACAAATTAAACAAATGATTGAGCAAAATCAGGTGCCAATTGACACACGAAATGCTGAAATTGCCTATCATTTTACCGACGCGCCAAAAGTAAAAACGCTTTATGTGACGGAAACGTTGCGTGACCAATTAGCCAAAGGAAAATTGGCGATTGTGAAAGCAGAAGCAGGTTATGCACTTGTTAGCAGTGAAATCGCGCAAAAAATTAAAGAACGTGATGACAAACGAGTTTTGGCGTGGAATGAACCAAAATCAGATGTTGAAGTCGCTGACGATCCTTATGCTGCATTTGAAATCCCCGATGATTTAATGTGGTAAAAACTAATCCCATTTTTTAACTTTTTAAATTTATACATGAATAAAAAAATCTCTCGCGCTCTCGTGAGCGTATCTGACAAAACTGGTGTTGTTGATTTTTGCCGCACGTTAAACCAACTTGGTATCGAAATTTTATCAACAGGCGGCACGTTTAAAATCTTAACCGAAAACAATATCACGGCAATCGAAGTAGCGGATTACACTGGGTTTCCTGAAATGATGGACGGACGAGTTAAAACGTTACATCCAAAAATTCACGGGGGCATTTTAGCGCGTCGAGGCATTGATGATGCTGTTATGGCAGACAATGATATTCGTGCAATTGACATGGTGGTGGTCAATTTGTATCCGTTTGAAGCGACGATTGCGAAACCCGATTGTGATTTTGAAACCGCCATTGAAAACATCGACATCGGCGGTCCAACAATGATTCGTGCAGCAGCAAAAAATCATGCTGACGTGGCGATTATTGTAAATCCAAGCGATTATCCCGAAATTTTGAAAGAGTTAAATAATGCAAATGGTGCGTTATCAGGCGCGACCCGTTTCAATTTGGCATTAAAAAGTTTTGAACACACCGCACGTTACGACACCGCAATTGCAACGTATTTGAGCAAAGTAAATAACGCGCAATTTCCCGAAACGTTAAACCTCCAATTTTATCAACAACAAACGTTGCGTTATGGCGAAAATCCACATCAAAACGCCGCATTTTATGTTGAAAAAAATTCTGCTATCGGCACGATTTCCAGCGCGAAACAATTACAAGGAAAGGAACTTTCTTATAACAACATTGCCGATGCGGATGCCGCATTAGAATGTGTTAAATCGTTTTCTGAAAAACCGACTTGTGTCATCGTAAAACATGCTAATCCTTGTGGTGTTGCCCAATCGGATAATCTTTTAACCGCTTATGATTTAGCTTACAAAACCGACCCAACATCTGCATTTGGCGGAATTATTGCGTTTAACCGTGAACTTGACGAAAAAACAGCGACTGAGATTGTGGCGCGTCAATTTGTTGAAGTGATTATTGCCCCAAGCGTAAGTGAAGCGGCGCAAACGATTTTAGCCACAAAACAAAATGTGCGTGTATTAGCGACGGGTGATTGGACAATTCAAACAAATACAAGTATCGAATTTGATTACAAACGAGTGGCGGGTGGTTTATTAGTTCAAGACCGCGACACGGGAATTGTATTGCCTAGCGACATGAAAGTTGTCACCAAACGCACTCCAACAGAACAAGAATGGGCAGATTTATTATTTGCGTGGAAAGTCGCCAAATTTGTGAAGTCAAACGCGATTGTTTATTGTAAAAATGGACAGTTAATTGGCGTTGGCGCGGGACAAATGAGCCGAATTTATTCTGCGAAAATTGCGGGCATTAAAGCAAATGATGCGGGTTTGGAAGTACCTGGTTCAGCAATGGCATC
>CAINDC010000201.1 GCA_903847275.1 uncultured Pseudomonadota bacterium | reverse complement strand
GACGTTTTTTGATGATATTCGGGCATTAACTCGATATATTTGCTTTGACAATTGGCGACAGATGCTCGAATTTATGCTCAAAGGTCTTGAAATACCTATTCCTACGACCGCTTGATTTCATAATGAGAATTGCTGAATTCAGTCTGATTCTATGAAAAACGGGCGTAAAAAGTGTACGGTAGTGAAATGTTTAACTACAAGAAGCAATTGTAAAAATGAAAAGTATTCATTCCATAAATTTAAATACAAAGGATATGCCTACTTTAAAATCATAACTTATTGTTTTTAATGCGTATTATGAAGATAGTCTATTATTTAAAATGAAGTTAAATGTAATTTTATTTTAAATACGTTATAAATCAATTTGTTACCATATTAAAATAATGACGTAGTAAATACTTTACTTATTACCCCCACCCCACAGCCAGATTTAAAAAAATATCCAGCTATGAGTGAAAAATCGGGTAACAAGGTAACAAAAACGCTACAGACCTTTATCTATAAGGGTTAATGATGTTACCTCAATGTTACCCGATGGGTACCTGATTGTTACTTGCCCACTTTTACAGCTTAAATACCCAGCATTTTTGTTTCTTGCTCACTGCTTTCAAATAAATTACTTTATTTTTGTCAATGAAGCGAGAATGCCGTTCTAGTTCTTTATAGAGCTGTTTGCGGTCAATAAGATTGGGATGATGCTTGTCCAAGTAAGTAAAAGTATCCGTCATATTGATTCGTAGTTCAGTCTCTTCACGGTACACACCATGCCCGTTTTCCACGGCATCAACAATCCCGAAGAAATCCTCCGCAACATCCAAATCACTCACAGCGTTCTCACATTTCTTACTAGCAACGCTGACGACATACGCGAGAAGATCTTTTTTTAAGTCCTCAAGCATCGAGCCGCCAGTTCTCTTGTCGAGAATTTTTAGTAACAACCAACAACCAGCAAATGGTATGGAATGATTTTTAGAAATGCGATCTACAATTACCCCTCCCGCCATCAAATCATTGGATAGTGCATCTATTTCCATAACTAATAGCGGTTCGAATATAGCACGATGTTTAAAAATAAAATCTCCAAAACCCGTTAGCTCTTCAGGCTTGTATGCAGTAAGCCGTTTGAATGCTTCGCTACTGGTATCGAGCGAATCTTCAGCAAAATACAGTGAAATGACGCGCTCTTTTTGTGCGCTGGTTTTAAAGGGTTCAAAGTTTTGTACAAATGCTAAACTACAGCGGAGATCAATTTCAATGGTCTTATTGTCATTACTGTAAGCAGCCCGACTGCTAATGGCATTACGGTTATAAGCTCCAAGTAGCATATTCAAATCAAACGTACTACTTTCGACGTTGTTAAATTCCAGCAATGGCATCACCAATCCAGATTTTTTTGCTAATTGACGTTGCTCGCCTTTCAATGTGCTTCCTTTCGACATTGATAGACCTTCCGAATTAACAAAAAAGCATCGATTCAAAAGTAAGGTTAACGTCGATTTTCCCGTGTGTGGCTCACCGTACAAACTGAGAAATGGGAAAAAATTATATTTTTCAAAAATGCTATGACTAAATGCAGTGGCAATCCAAAAGCCCATAGCCAGTAAGCCTTTTTCGCCATACACGGTATGAATATCTTGTACGAATTGTTTTACCCGTTTTGCACCCCATGTTGAAACGTTATTGATGCACTGTTTGTCGCGATTAGGCATTATCTCTGCATTAAAAAAAACCGTGTGCATTGAGATTATGTCGTTCGCCCTTAATATCATACAAAAATCGATTGAAAACAAAATATCCTGATTTTTCGTCATACCCCAGGTAATTCACTTTCCTAACTTTTGGAATTGCTTTGTAATACAGTGCTTTTTGCAGCAAATCCAAATCATCTGGTTTGGCTTGTGAAAGTAGTCGCATGTGTGCAAATTTTAGTTTAAATGCTTGTGCCGATGATAAGTCATTAGCGGTGAGTTCTACTTCTTGATGACCTTCCCGTTCAGAATGAATTTCCATGATATGACTCATTCTGGGTGACGACTCGCTAAAATCTTCAACGCTATACACAATGCGAATCGTGCAATCGAGTAATTCTTTGATCGATACAGCGTCAGGAGAATCTACTTCACCACGGTAAGTACGCTCATTAAATGAAAATACAAAGCGATTTTTATCGAATTTATTCAGAATTTCCGCCATTTTAAGCGCATAGACATCTAACTTTGTTATTGCCATCAAATTTGCGTACTGTTCTGCATCGCTGTCATTTAAGTCCGTGATATCCACGGGAAGAAAATGTGACATCAGCTTTTTTAGCGATTGTTGCGTTTTTAGTTTTGTAATTGGCTTTTTCAGCCCTTCTGCAAAACCATCTTGTAAGGCTTTTTGTTCTTTTTCCACGGTTGCCGCATCATCTTCATGGGAAGCACTAATTTCATCGGATGCTTCAATCAATGCCGATAGAATCAAGGATTGATCCACTAATCCCCCAGCAACAAGACCGCCTGCAAATTGTCCTGCCTTTAGCCTTGCATGGTGATACTCGCCCAATTGTGCATTTTTTAAAATTCCAGTGGCTCGTTTGGAGGTGTTTCAACTCTGTGGATATTTTAAAAATCAAATAGTTACAATATTCTTATGCGGCTTTCAGCGTATATTTTTTTGCTAAAATTGCACTAAATTTATGCGTTAGAAATTAAAAATTTCATTAAAAATCATGCCGTTAAGTTTTTTACTGGTTGAATAAAATCAAAATAATGGTAACTACTCAGCCCCTTGCAAAAATCCGAGAATTCAAGCACATTATCGAGTATGAAAAACCTCTCTGATTTGACTCATGCAGATAAAGACAAGCTGATTACTGATTTGTACGAGCTTGTGGCTGAGTTACGTCT
>CAINDC010000200.1 GCA_903847275.1 uncultured Pseudomonadota bacterium | reverse complement strand
TGCAGGTGGGTTAATTTTATGCAAAATCAGTGATCCACTATTTTAAAGTACCTTGATTTTTAAAGGTTTTAAAAAATATCAACATCCTCTTATTTTTTATATCTTATTGATTTTACTACCCGCACTGGTTTGCAGGGACTATCCTACTTTCGTCATTACTTTCAACTTTGTTGAAAAGACCTTAAAACCCAAATAGAGCCTTGGTATTTATGCACCAACGCCCATTCACACAGCCAAATCATTGACACTCAAAATGGCTAACAAAATCGACACAATAATTCCAGCAATCATAATTCCAAGCGTAATAATCAATGCAGGTTCAAGAATCGCCAACATTCGCGCAATCGACACGCGCAATTGTTTGTCATAAATTGTCGCCACTCGCAGCAACATTTCTTCTAAATGCCCCGTTTCTTCACCCATTTTTATCATTTGCATTGCCATTTTTGGAAAAATTGCTTTTTGTTCGAGCGCGTCAAATAACGTTTTTCCTTGTTTAATTTGTTCTTCGGCATCTTGCAACGCGGCAGCAACGACTAAATTATCCACCGTTTCACGCACAATAATAAACGCCGACAAAATCGACACGCCATTTCCCAACAGCGTTCCCAATGTGCGCGTGACGTTAGCGACTTCTTTATTCAAAATCATCGCGCCAACGAGTGGTAATTTTAACCAACGACCGTCCCAAACTTTTTTAGTTTCTGAATTGCCGAGTTGAAAATTAAAATACGTCACAATCGACACCACGCAGCCAATCACCGCCCACCAATAACTTTGTAACCAATCTGCCAAACCGACCACGATTTGCGTTGAAATCGGCAAGGCTTTACCCGCGCTGGCAAACATTTCGCTAAATTGTGGCACAACAAATGTCAGCATAATAAACAACGATGCGAGGGACATTACAAGCAAAATGGTCGGATAAATTAACGCCGTGCTGACGGTTTCTTTTAATTCTTGCGAACTTTCTAAATACACCGCTAAACGATTTAATACATCGCCTAGATTTCCACCCGCTTCGCCAGCACGAATCATGTTTAAATAAAATTTGCTGAAAACGCCCGTCTGTTGTTCGAGTGCGTCGGCAAGCGAAACACCACTTTTCACTTTTTCCAACACGCGCCCAATCAGTTTATTTAAATTTTCATCGCTTGCTAAATCCATCAAAACTAATAATGAACGGTCAAGCGGTAATCCTGATTCCAAAAGCGTGGCTAATTCACCCGTTAATAAAACAATACTTTTGTTTGATAATTTATTGCTGCGCCCGTTTAAATTTAAACCTAAAAAGCCTTGGCTTTTGGCGGGTTTGACGCGAATTGGAATGTAGCCGTCGGCTTGTAATTGCTGCACACAACTGGCTTCATCAAGGGCTTCGCGTTCGCCTTCTTCGATTTCTCCAGCCGTATTGACCGCTTGATAAAAAAATAAAGTCATGTTTAATTTTCCGTAGTGACACGCATCACTTCTTCCAACGTCGTCACGCCTTGCAACACTTTTTGCAAGCCATTTTCATACAACGTCATCATCCCTTCTTCACGCGCCACCGTTTCAATCGCGCCCGCTGAAGAATGCGCCATAATCAATTTACGAATCGGGTCGGTCATCGACAAAAATTCGATAATCGCCAAGCGTCCTCGATACCCTAAACCGCCACACGCCGCGCAACCAATCGGTTTGAAAAGCGTAATGTCACCGTCAGGTTGAAAACGTCGTAACCGCATTTCGTCAATCACTTCTTTTTCAGGTGAAAACGGTTGTTTGCACGATTTACAAAGTTGTCGCACCAATCGTTGCGCCAAAATGCCATTCACCGTCGAAGTCAGTAAATACTCTTCCAAACCCATATCGAGCAGACGTGTGACACCACCCGCCGCATCATTCGTATGCAAAGTTGAAAGCACTAAATGTCCCGTTAATGCCGATTGCACCGCGATTCGAGCCGTTTCTAAATCGCGCATTTCTCCAATCATAATCACGTCAGGGTCTTGGCGAACAATCGAACGTAACGCTACCGCAAACGTCAGACCGATTTGGGGTTTCGCTTGAATTTGATTGATACCATCCATTTGATATTCAACAGGGTCTTCAACCGTGATAATTTTTCGCGCGGTCGTGTTTAATTGTTTCAACGCCGCATACATCGTGGTCGATTTACCCGAACCCGTTGGCCCAGTAATGAGAATAATGCCATGTGGTTGCGCCAAAACATCGAGAAATTGTTGCAATTGTCGCCCACCAAAACCCAAGGCTTGGAAATCCAAAACCGTGTTTTCTTTATCGAGTAAACGAGTTACTACGCTTTCACCGTACATAGTGGGAATAGTAGAAACACGCAAATCCAATTCTTTGCCCAACATTTGTATTTTAATGCGTCCATCTTGCGGCAAACGCCGTTCAGCAATGTTGAGTTTCGCCATGATTTTAATCCGCGAAATTACCGCCGCTGTTGATTTCACTGGCGGAGCTTCAATATCTTGTAGCACGCCATCGACGCGCAAACGCACTTTTAATGTTTGCTCAAACGGTTCGATGTGAATGTCCGACGCTTTCATTTCGATGGCGCGTTGCATAATCGCATTCACCATTTTAATCACGGGGGCTTCGCTCGCTAAATCTTTTAAATGCGCCAAATCTTCCTCGCCCAATTCGTCAAAACTTAAATCGTCGAGCGACTCGGTTTTGGTTTGACCTTGTTCATATTGCGTGGCAATCGCGGCATCGATTTCAGATAACACACCGACTTGCGGCACAATTATTTTGCCTGTCGCCAAACGCAGCGCGTCCAAAACAAACTCATCTTCGGGATCAAGCATTGAAACGGTGAACGAACTTTCGTCTGCGCTCAAACCAATCAAATGGTAATGCTTCAAAAAACGCAGCGAAATTTCATCAGGCAAGGTTTTTTCTAATGGATATTGATCAGGCGTAATTTTAGAAAAGCCACCACTTTCGACAAATGCCAACGTCACGTCTAATTCGGAACAT
>CAINDC010000199.1 GCA_903847275.1 uncultured Pseudomonadota bacterium | reverse complement strand
TTCGGTGCGCGTCTATTCTTTCGGATTCGCAGCTACCTCTCGTCGGCTAAAAAACAAGGTCACAATATGCTCGAGGCGTTAACTTCGTCTTTTCGTGGATGCCCTTTGATTTTGGTGGGGGGCTGAGTAGTTACAAAATAAGTGATTTTTCATGAAATTCAACTTCGTAACCCATTGATTTATAACGGACACAAAATCAGTTTTTACACTGATTTTGAAATTGGCGAAGGTATTGGACACTACAAGACAATAAAAAACCCGCTAAGTCAGATAACTTGCGGGTTTTTGGACTTCTTTGCACCTTGCTAGATGCCTATTTGGTACGATGACTGGTCTTTAATAGTAAGTTGTAGCCCGCATTTATTGCGGGTTTTTAAGGATTGTAAAAATTAGATACCCCCAAAAGTACCCCTGCCAGAGCAACACTGCCCCCTTTCGACGGTTCAATTTTAAATCTTCGGCTAACTATTTTTGAGACTGTTCATAATCCCAACTGAAAATTCAACAAAAAGCGGGTCATGTTGGCTAACTTGTAATTGTGCAAATTTGTCAGCGTGTGAGTTTTTAGGTGTTTCTTTGAATGACAAAATCACAGTTCATCCTCTTTAATATCGTATTTTTCAATTAAATCGGCTGGAATTGGCAACCCAAATGCTTTGAAAAAGCCCATTGTTAATTTCTTGTCGTCCGTAACATCGATGTTCTGTAAATTTGAAACCAGCTTATCTTTACTTTCACCAGCAAAAGTTCTGTAATTTTTAGGCGGAGACATTATCATTTTTTTAATCTCACGCTCGGCATTTTTAATCGCTTTCTTTTTAGCGTCGTTTTTACGCTGTTTTTGTTTTTCTTTACTCATTATTTCCTCTCCTCCAAATCAGGCAACCCCTTAACAATCTCAACACTTCCCACGCTAACCGCCACAATCCGCTTCACCAAATCCAAAATATAACGGGATTCATCACTCCAATCATTTGGATTATTTTTAATGCCGCTGTCTTTATCAGTCGTGACTTGGTAACGCTCCATAATCCACTCAAGCGCAGATTTACCATTCACAACGTACTCGTAAGCCTCCAACGGAATACCCGATAACGTAACGTGTGCGTTGTAAATAATCTTGCTCTTATCGGCTTTGCTGGGGAACTTCATTTTTTCAACTGTGAAATCCGCAGCGCCATTTATTTCTTCAATCAACGCATACGGCTCAATCGTTTCATAATTCAAATGCAACGCCGCTAAATCACGCCCCGCTTTGCTAAACGCCCAAAAATCCTGCACAAAGGGAATGCGCGGCAACATCTTTTTCAAATCCGAGGCAAAGCGCGTTTTATATTCGGGCGAATGCAACACGCCATAAACGTAATAAAAAATGTCTTCTTTGCTGATTTTAACGTCGGCGTACTGGGTTCTAAATTCACTCAACATCGCATCGGTGATATTTTCCTTTTTTCGATAACCGCTCTCGGCTGGCGTATCAAACAACCCGCTTTCTTCAATCTCTATTTTTTCGTAGGTATAAAGTGGGAAACCTTGACCCGTATCATGTAAATGCAAGTTCGGAATCGTATCAGTAATTAAAGCCGAAAATCCTTTACTCGCACCAACTCCAGTAACACAAATCACTAAATTTTTTAGATTTGATTCATACGGAAATGCTTTAGGAAATTGACCAACTCTGTGATTGATATGACCATCAAAATAAAGCCACTGTTTTTGATAAGGTCTGTACATACTGTGAACACAGGCATTTTCACGATAACTAATTTTTAAGCCGCGTTCTAAAAAGTTTCTTAAACTGCTAGACCAGCTTATTTTTGTTGGGTCGTTACTTACTTCTTTTCCAGTTTTAAAATCTTCAATTTGTAAATTATAAAAATCAATCATGCGTTTAATGTTTGCGTTTAAATCGCATTTTGAAAAGTTATAAACCCAATAATCCCTCGTTGTTTCAATTCCTCTTGAATAATTATCAAAAACTGTTTTTGCAAAATCATCGTCTTTATTTCCAATCGAAACAAAACTTTCAAATTCTTCATTGCGTTGGTTAATCCAATCGTGACTTTCATTTGGTGTGAGCTTTTGCCATGAAATACCGTCAATACTTTTGAAATTATGGACAATTTCTAGTTTTTCTTCTCGACTTAAATAATCGCCAATGTCGTGATAAAACAATTCACACGCGCCTTTATGTTCAGGATTTTTGATTAACAACGTGATTGCAATCGGCGTGCGACTTCCAGAGCCGAAAATTTTACCGCCTTCCATTCGTGACGTTTCACCAGACGTGCGTTGATTACCGCGTAAATTGAAACAATAAACTTTGCTAAATTCACTCGTTAAACAAGCGCGTAATCCGTCCATTGCGTTGGAATCAATAAAAGAACCGTTGGTGACATAACACACCATACCTTTATCTTTGATTCGGTCAGAAGCCCAGCGAATACCGCGAATATAGGAATCGTACAAACTGTTTTTATTTACGCCTGTTGAATGCTCGGCATAAGTGTTGCGAATGCGATTATCCAACTGCTCATATTTTAGATTTTGATTGTTGTCATTTTCGCTGGTTTGCCCTGCTGAATACGGCGGATTGCCAATAATGACGCGAATATCATTGAGTTTTTGCCGCTTGGCACGCTCGCCATTTTCAGGCGACATGGCGTTTTCTAAAAAGTTCCCTTCGGCTAATTGGAAGGTATCGGTTAAAACAATGCCTTGAAACGGCTCATAATCGCGTTTGCTCAAATCGTGATAGGTTTCTTCAATGTTAATCGCGGCGATGTAATAGGCGAGCAAAATAATTTCGTTGGCGTGTAATTCTTTTTGATATTTCCGCGCTAAATCTTCGGCTTGAATCAAGCCACTTTGCAACAGCCGCACCATAAACGTTCCCGTGCCTGTGAACGGGTCGAGAATATGCACGCCTTCATCGGTCAACCCCACGCCAAATTCTTGTTTGAGCGCGTCATCGGCACTGTGAATAATGAAATCGACGACTTCAACGGGCGTATAAACAATGCCCAACCGTTCTGCCATGCGAGGAAAGGCAGTTTTAAAGAATTTGTCGTAAAGTTCGGTAATGATTTTTTGTTTGCCAGACGCATTGTTGATGCCTTTTACTCGTTCTTTTACGCTGTCATAAAAGAGCTGTAACGTATCGGCTTCTTTGTTGAGATGATGGCTTTGTAGAATTTCTAAAACGGCTTGCATCGCAAGTGAAACGGGATTGTGTTCAGTGAACGCATAGCCTTCAAATAGCGAATCAAACACAGGTTTAGTGATGAGATGCTGGGCTAACATTTCCACCGCGTCATCTTGTGAAATGCTCGGATTCAAATGCGCTCGCAGACCAGTTAAAAAGTTTTCAAACGCGCTAATTTCAACTGTGTTTTCAGTATTCGCTAAAATGGTGCGGATTCGAGTAATGTGCGTTTGAGCGATTTTAGCAATGTCTTTCGCCCAATCTTCCCAATGACTACGATTGCCGCATTTTTTAACGACTTTCGCATAAATAGCGCGTTCAATTACGCCGATTTCAAACTTCATTTCGATTTGTTCAGGCGGTTTGGTTTCAGATTTTTCGCCGATACTAAAATTACCTTTACCCGCGCCTTTATTGGTCGCGCCACCTGTTGAAGTGGTTTTACCTTTGGGCGTAATGTTGTCGGTAATGGCGATAACTTCCATTTTTGAAACATCTTTGCCGATGTAATCGAGTTTGTTAATCATTGCGTCGAAACGGTCATCATGCGAACGCAACGCCTGTAACACTTGCCAAACAACTTTAATAGGTTTTGTTATCGTCGAGAGCTTTTTCAGGTTCAACACCAGCTGGAATAACAACAGGCAAAATCACATAGCCGCGTTTTTTACCTTCGGCTTTACGCATCACGCGCCCAACGGATTGAACCACGTCAACCTGTGAATTTCGAGGTGTTAAAAACAACACGGCATCTAACGCGGGAACATCAACGCCTTCGGATAAACAACGGACGTTACTTAAAATTCGGCAGGTATTTTCATCAGGTTCTGCTTTAAGCCAATTCAATTTTTCTTCTTTTTGACTGGCATTCATACTGCCGTCAACGTGTGCCGCTTCACAACCTAAATAAACAGACACATCAACGGATTCAGGACTTTGGGCGATTTCTTGTTGTTGGTAGGCATCGACAACCGCCTTGAACATATTGGCGATATTTTTAGAACTGACTTTGTGAGATTTAGCGGCGGTGCTGGGTTCAATGACTTGGCAAAATGCCACCGCACGGCGCATTGCTTGCACATCGTCAATTAAATCTTCGCTCGCCCCTTGTTTTGATAACGCTTTCCAACAACCGATAATTTTTGCCGCATCATCGACTTTGAGCGTGTTTTCTTCACTGGATAATAATTTCTGCAATCGTCCGCTAATGTGCGCTTCATCAATCGCCAACACGATAACTTTGTAATCCACAAGCAAATCGCGCTTAACTGCTTCTGAAAAGTTAATCACATAAAGTTCTTTGCCAAATAACGTTTCATCATCCATTGAGCATAAAGCGAGGTTTTCTTTTTCAGCCGTTGCTCGCGCCACTTCACCATAAATGCGCGGCGTGGCGGTCATGTAAAGACGTTTAGCGGCTCTGATATTTTCGTTTTTATGAACTTTAACAAAACTAGATTCGTCATCATCACCAAAGGTTGCGCCTGTCGTGCGGTGCGCTTCATCGCAGATAATCAAATCAAAATCAGGCAAATCAAATTCCTTTTGAGCAGTGCCAATAACATCAATCGAGTGATACGTCGAAAATACAACAGTCATGTGTTCAGCGTCATGCCGTTTGCTCATTGCCTCCGCTAAACTGCGCGAATTGGTGGTTGCTGGGTAACGTAGCTCATGTGTAAAGGTCTGCACAATGTCATCGTCTTTTTTGCGTTTCTTGCCAACGTCACTATCTGAGCAGACAGCAAAGCTATGTAAAGGCGTTGTGGTTTCTTGCGTCCATTCGGTCAAAGTTTGCGACAACAAAGACAAGCTCGGCACTAAAAATAACACGCGCTTATTTGCCCCCGCCAATTTTTCAGCGATTTTCAAACCTGTAAAAGTTTTACCTGTGCCGCAAGCCATAATCAGTTTGCCACGTTCAGCGATTTGCAAACCTGCTTCAACGGCGTTTAGCGCGTTGATTTGATGCTCGCGTAATGACTTGGTGGGTTTTAAAGCGATTTCTTTTTCAGGCTGATAATTCGCCCAATCAATTTTGCTGTTTTCTAAATCATTGAGGTCAATTTTAGTAACGGGTGGGTTTTGGTCTTGAATGGCATTTTCAGCGTGGTCGTCCCAATTATTGGTCGTGGCAACAATAATTCTATGACTAAAAATCTTTTTGCCTGACGCGGTGAAAAATGAATCAATATCGCCTTTCTTTAAACGATAGTTTTCAGCGTAGAGTTTGCATTGAATGGCGTGATATTCGTCTGTGCCGCGTGTTTTAGCAACTAAATCAATACCTGTATCGCGTGCATCTAAATCCTGTTCTCTCGCCCAATCGGAATAAAACCAAACATCTGAATACAAATCTTTGTAAGTCGGTTCATTGCGTAAATAGGTGCAAAAAAGTTCTTCAAAATAAGTGCCTTTTTCACGTTGGGTTTGTGACGCTTGGCGGTATGTGTTAAGTAGTTGAGTTAGTGCGGTCATAGTATCAATTCGAGTTAATTTAACAAATTGCTATTATTTTACAGCACTTGATTGAAGCTGCTGTGTGTTTAAATTGTAACGTCTCGAAAGGATACAACTTTTTTGTCGGGCAATATGCGTCATTACTGTCGTCAATTTTTCCACCGCTGGCTTTGATTGCATTTTGTATTTTCGTCCAACGGTTCTTGTCGTCTTGGAACAAGCGTTGCGTTTTCTCAAGTGGCGTTTCGTCTGCAACTTCAAAATCACTCGCGGGTTGCCTTTTGCTGAATTTTACCGCTTCGCTATTGATTAAATCTTTTTCAGTAATATAATTGCCACGAGAGCTAGGGAATGCCTCCTCGGAGAATTGGACTCCGACTGATTGCGCCCACGCTCTCAAATTCTCTTTGTTAATATACCGTCCGTTTCCTTTTTTCCATTCTTTGCTGAAAAATTTAGCATCGTCTTTTCCGTAAATACTCGTAATATCATTGATGTTGAAATGCTTGCCTTGCTTGTTCATGTGCAAAGCAATTAACACTGGTCTATTACTTGCGTCTTTATATTCCGACAAAATAACAATTGAATTAGCTTCTGTACTTGAATCAAGAATCATCACAGGATTAGCTAAAATTTCTGGTAATGCTTCGATTGTTTTCATTGAAACATCATGTTTAATACCATTAGTGGCTTTTTTAACAGCATCTTTATCAATCATAATCGGCAAATTCGGTACACCAACAGATTTTAAAACAGTAGATGGCTTTCCTACTTCAATCGGTTGCGGTCTGCTAATTAAATTAGCTTTATCCATCATTTTGTTTAGTGCTGTTACGAACTTCGCCGCCTGTTCAGCAATCGGTTTGAAAATGTCGCTAACCGTTGTTTTACTCGCAAGCAAATTCGCACTTTCAAATTCTGCAATATCAAAAGCAGCATCAATAGAGCGAATGTCATTAGGATAAAACACGGCTAAATGGCGACCATCTTTGTAACTATCGTAACCACCTGCTTTTAAAACTTCGGTTACATTATTACCGCTTAATCCTTTTGGATAACCAGTTTCTTTGAACTTTGGCGCAATAACTCTATCAATCCAATCATCACTGTATGAACTATGTTTTTTAAGTAGTTCAGTGTATTTATCAACCATAGCATCTGTTACTTCGCTTTCGCCTTCGGTAAATGGATACTCGGCTCTCACTAAAAGGCTCAATACTTTTTCACCGTATTCAGCCGCTTCATCTTCGTAAGGCGTTAGATAAATACCTGCTGGGTTATCAGTTCTATTTATCGCTGTTGCATCTAAATCAAAGGCGGCAAATTCTTTATCCGTTCCGTGATACCACTTTTTCTCGATATCAAACCCCATTGCCTTTGCCCGTTCCATCCTTGCTTCATAAGACATATCAAGTCCTTTTTCAACGGCACGCAACCACTCTTTAGCCTCTCCAGCATCTTTGCCTTTATAACCTTCTTTGCTGGCTTTTACGATTGCCTCACTGTCTGTTGGGTCGTCAAAGATAAGCTCATCAGGTGCTTTTCTCAACGCTTCACGCGCCATTTGGTGTAGGTCGTTAGGGTTAAATTGATTATTGCCCATTAGTTTGGCAACCATGTTTTTGAATCATGCAATGAACCGCTGGGCTAATTTTTCAGCCGAGTGATTTTCAACAAAATAACCTATCGTTTCGCCGCCACTGTCTCAAATCATCAAGCAACCAGCCTTGCATCTAGTTTTAACTGCCTCATTTTCTGGTTCATTTATTTGCGGTCGCGTTGCGGTCGTCTTGAGCTGCTAAACCACATTGATACTAAATTCCAGCGGTCACAATGATGTTATAAGCCAATTACCACACCAGAACATTTTGTTGTGGTAATTACTGTGGAACTAACGCTAAAAATGCCATTCAAAGCACCATAGATGCTGTATTCTGCTGTGGAAAATGTTGTGGTA
>CAINDC010000198.1 GCA_903847275.1 uncultured Pseudomonadota bacterium | reverse complement strand
CGGTACATTGCATTCTCAGCGATGCTGCGTTTGTGATAACCCGTTGCAACTTTCCACCAAGCTAACCCCATCATTAAAGTCAAAAATAATGCCGTGTTGCGAGGATGTCCCATTTCCCAAAACCTCGCATTGTCGCGAGGAATTTCAACTTTTCCGCCGTTTTTGTGAATGCCATCGACAATGAATTCATAAAAATGTGCGAAAAAATCAGCAAAGTTTTTTAGGTCAAAATCTAAATCTGAAAATGCGGCGTATTGCCAACAAAATTTTCAAGTGTTAGATAATTGTTCATTTGATTAAGTCCCGTGTTTTAAATGTTTGGCTTGGTATTCGTGAATATTCATAAAGATTCAGTATTTTTTGCTTCCATCAATTCAATAATGCGTTTTAACAACGCGATTTCTTTGTCTTTTTCAGCGTTGAGTAATTGCTGTTTTTCGACTGTGTGTTTAAGTTCTGAATTTTCAAACGTGAATGATTGATTACTGTTGCCAATGATGAAATTAAAAACTGTTTTTTCGGTGGAGTTAAAAAGTTCCGATAATTCAACGCCTAATAATTCTGAAATTTGCTCAAGTTTGGATAATTTGATGTCATTTTTGCCCCGCTCTAAATCGCCATAACCGTTGACAGACATTTCTAATTTTTCGGCTAAATATTCTTGTGTCCAGCCTTTTGCTAATCTTACAAATCGTATTTTTTCATGCACTGACATTCAATACCAAATCCTAACGACAAAATAACAAGTTGGGGTTGATTGTAGCGCATTACAAAGAGTTTGATAATGTTCGCATCTTTAAATTTACCAATTTGATACGAGTATTATGAAAATGTTTCTGATTTTGATTGCGGCATTACTGCTATTGCAAGGTTGCATGTTTGGTCGAAATGCACGCACTGCTTTTCTCGGACCGCGTTATGTATATCAACCCGCAGTGATTGTGGTTCAACAACCGCATTATAGACATTGATATTGAAAACATCTTCACGTCGTACCAGGGCAACTTACAGCATGAATAATCTAAAAAACAAATACGTCATAGACTCTATATTCATAATTACAATTTTAATTCTGAATGGATGGACCTCTATTCCGCGTTATAAAGACGTATCTAATTTTGAAAGACCGCCGCCTGTAATATCCGAAATGAGAGATTCCGATATTGTTATGATGAAGGCAATTGGTAATCAAACATCTACTAATTACATTGGTGTCGATAGTCCCTGCAAACCAGTGCGGGTAGTAAAATCAATAAGATACGTTAAAATAAACGCCATCTCGATTTTGAAAAGTTGTTGAAAATCAAGTAACTTTAAAATCATCAATTACCAATTTTGCATAAAATTAGCTTACCTGCATTGGTTTGTAGGGACTATCAACTTTTTAGTCATAATCAAAATCTCTCGTTTTTTGAGATATTTTGAACCAAAACTGCCTTAAATTCTCACCTGCATTGGTTTGTGGGGACTATCCACCCGCTCAATGTGGGTGAAAAGGCTGGTGTAGCGGAATCATCTGCGGAAATAAACCAAAAATGATTACGAGCAAAATTGGTACGCCTAAAACCAACCATTCGCGCAGGCGCAAATCACTGACTTGTTTTATATTTTCATGTGTGATTTCCCCCCAAAATGCTCCACGAATAAACATCAGCAATGCCGACGCGCCTAAAATCGCACCACATAATGCCGCAATACCTAAACCAAGATGATTTTTAAACACGCCAATAATCAGCAACATTTCAGCAGGAAAACCGCTTGTTAATGGCATTCCGATACTGGCAAGACTAAACAGGAAAAAAAACGCCGTCATTTTCGGCATCACTTTCGCTAAACCTCCTAAATGAATCAGCTCAGTTGAACCAAATCTTTGCTGTATAAAACCTGCCATCAGCATCAAACTACTGGCAATCAAACTAAAATTAAGCAGTTGAAAAATCGCACCTTGCAAACTTTGTTCATTTAAACTCGCAATACCTAAAACCACTAAACCGACATGACTAATACTCAAATACGCTAAAAGCTCGCGCAAATTAGTTTGTTTTAAAGCAATCAATGCTGCATAAACTAATGTCACAGCCCCCAATAACGCTACAATCCAAGCATGATGTGCTGCCGCTTGTGGCGCGAGTGGAAAAGCAAAACGTAATAAACCAAATGCGCCCAATTTTAAACCTGTTAATAACGCGCTAAGTTGCGTCGGAGCTTGCATTGCAATCGTTGGCAACCAAGTATGAAACGGCGCAAGTGGAGCTTTTACCGCAAAACCTAAAACCAGCAACAAAAATACAATTAGCTGCAAATTATCAGGCATTGGTGTTTGTAAAAGTTCGGGAAAGCTAAACGATAATTCGCCCGTTTGCGTCGCATGATTTGTCGCCAAAACGATGATTGCAAACAACAACGGCACACCGCCAAACAACATAAATAACGTATATTTCAACGCAGCGGATCGGCGTTGCGCTCCAATTCCCCACAATCCGATGAGAAAGAAAATCGGCGGTAATGTCGCTTCCCAAAATAAGAAAAACAACAACATATCTAGCGCAGTGAAAACGCCTAGCGTGACGCTTTCTAAAATCAGTAACAAGGCAAAATGTAATCGCGATAAATGATTAACGTTATTCCACGAGGCGATAATTGTGATGAGTGTCAGCAATGCCGAAGCGGGCAAAAATAAAACTGAAATGCCATCGACACCAAGCAAAAATTCAGCGTGTAAATTCGGAATCCAGCGGTAACGTTCGACTTGTGAAAATCCAGCGACTTCTGCATCAAATGAAAACGTAATAATCAACGTGGCAATCAATTCAGCAATTGCCGTTATCAACGCAATTTTTTTCGCGGCTTCAACAGAATTTATAACTGCAATTGCTAACGCACCAATAAAGGGTAAAAAAAGAATTAGGCTTAACATTGGGAAAGTGGCGACGTTCATGGTTGATGTGTGAGTTTTGGATAAGAACTACTAATGCTAGCGGCTTTTTTATCAATGAAATCGAGTAACGACGTGGTGTCAAAACCTGTCCCAATTAACAGCAAACTAATGACCAACACAATCACTGTTTCACTCAAAACAGGATGATGCAAACTGCCATAAGGTTGAATCGCCCGATTGCAATTCGCAATAAATAGCCGTTGAAATGTCCATAATAAAAACGCTGTTGCCAAAACGTTGCCGATTAAAATCGTAATCGCCACCCACCAGCCGTGTTGTTCGATTGTGCCTTCTAGCAACAAATGCGCGGCATCAAATCCAGGTGTGCCAGGCATAACCATTGTACTTAATGCCGAAATTAAAAACAGCAAACCAATTGGCGTATTCGTATCAAACAAACCGCCTAAACGTGGAATAAAAGCGGTGCGTGTGCGTTCATAAATTAAGCCGACGCAAAACAACATTCCCGCTGTGGCTAAACCGTAAGTAAGTGATAATAAAATCGTGCCTTCTAAGCCGTGTTCGTCGAACGAAAAAATGCCGATAATCAACATTCCCGTGTGACTAATCACCGCAAATGCTAACAAACGACGAATGTTGATTTGCATCAACGCCAGCAATGCGCCGTAAAAAATACTTATTAAACCAAGTGCCACGACAAAATTTGCCCAATGCTCCGCGACTAGCGGCACTAAAGGCAAAATGAAACGAATCACCGCATAAATGCCTAGTTTTAACCCGACCATAAAAATCGCTGCACTCGCAACCGTGCCGTGTTCGGCTAAAATCGGCAGCCAACCATGAAATGGAAACAGCGGCATTCGCACCGCAAAACCATAAAACAACAACACGAAAATCAAAATATGATGGTGCAAATGTTCATTATTTTGCACTAACGTGAGCCAATCAAAACTAGCTTGATTGTCGTCCACGCCTAGCCCTAAAACCAAAAAGCCAATAAACGTCATCAGCAAACCGCTGCCCCAGTATTGCACCAAAAGCGTCACTAATTTTTTGCGGTGTTGTCCCGTTCCCGCGTGAAGCGTTAAGTAAATCACAGGCGCGAGTTCCATTGCTGACCACAACCAGAATTGCATTACATTCAACGCTGAAAATGCGCCAATTAAAACAACTTGATAACCCAGCAATGCCGAAATAAAACACTTATCTTCTGCGTGGCGCGTAATCGAACTATAAATCAACGCCAACAACGTCAAAATCGCTGTCAACGGAATAAACAAAACATTTACGCCATCCAAACCAACACGATAATGCAAACCAAATAAATCAAATTGTTCTGCGAGTTGAATGCCTTGTTTAGTGTCATCAAATAACCAAAGCACATAGCCACTCAAAAGCACATTAATTCCTGCGCTAAAATACGCGAAAATCCATGCTTGTTTTTTTGAACTTGCGTACCAAACAGCAATCATTGCAATTAACGGTACAATGGTAAGTGTCGTAAGTAGCGGAAATTGCGCGACTTCTGACCAAGAACTAACGGAAATATCCAACGCCATTTTAAAAAGCGACCAGCAAAGTAATGAAAACAAATAACGCTAAATAACGCGGTTTGAGCAGCATCAATTCAATTTGATTAGCAATGCGTCCTAAATGCCGACCGTAATCAATCGCATCTTTTGAAACACCGCGTAACACAAAAGACTCTTCAAACCAATGCAAACAAGCCGCCGACCATTGTGTTACACAACCCGCCAAACCGCTACCTTGTGCAAACGAATCATCGGTATTATTGAGATGTGCGCCAATTTTTTGTTCTTCGGCTTGCGCTAAACTTGAAACTGCACGAATAGCTGGCGCAGGTGAACCCATTAACTTATCAAGAATGTGTTTATCAAAATAATTCAAATCACCTGCAAGACGCTGAACAGGTTTGACAATAATTAAATCGGTCAACGGTTCAAGCCAAAACCGTTGCAAAGCGTAAGTATAAAAACGGGTATTTTTCGCTAAATAAGCATTAACAGGTTTGATGGGATTATTGGCGATATTTACCAGTAACGATGGCGCGGTAAGTAATTGATAAGCGCGAACTGTGGCGTGAGCCGCAATGTGCCAACTCGCCAATTCCCAAAATCCTAAACCGCATTCCAAAAACAACAAACCCAGTTGCCCAGACGTAGCAAAAATCAGTGAACTTTTTATATCGGTTTGTGTTAGACCAACAACCGTCGCATAAATCGCAGTCAATAAACCAACAATTGCAATCAGCGTTGAAACGAGTGGCGCGTGAGCTAACAAAGGTTGAATCAAAAACAATAAATACACGCCAGCATGAATCATTACTGAGCCGTAAAAAATTGCACTCGATGGTGTAGGACCTTCCATTGCGCGTGCTAACCAAGGTGAAAAAGGCAATTGTGCCGATTTCACAAATGCTGCCAACGCGAAACATAATGCACATAATTCGGCTTGTTGATTAGAAAGTTGACCAGCTAAGTTGTTGCCTATTTCAAGCCAGTTTGTATTGCCTACCCAAAGATAACTCAAACCGATTCCAGCGATAAAACCAGCGTCACCAATACGATTTGTAATAAAAACCCGCGTGGCGTTTTGGGTTGCAGTTTGTCGATCGTACATATAACCAATCAGTAAATAAGAGCAAAGTCCCGCAATTTCCCAACCGACAAATGTGCCAACGGCATTTGCTGATAAAACCAGCATTAGCATTGCCGCTGAAAATAAACTCAGAATAAAAAAGAAGCGATGAAAACCTGCTTCACGGTGCATATAATTCACCGCAAATCGCGTCACAATGAATAATAAAATTGAAAATAATGCGGCGAGTTTGACGCTAAATCCATGCGTAAAAAAACGGATTTGAATGGATAAGTCGTTGACCTTTAGCCATTCGCCAACAATGAAAACATCGTTATTTTTAGCAAATAAATCCGTTCCTAAAAGTACCAACGCCAATAAACAAGAAAGTGCGATGGACGTTTGTGCAATTCTAGCGGTGATTCGTTCACTTTTTTCACCTTCGAGAATATCAAATAAATGCAAAACTCCAATACAACTCGCGGCAAGCAATGGTAGAAGCGGAATGAAGATGACTAAATTTTCCATAATTATTCTGGTTGTTTAATTAACACAGGCGGCAACGGTTCGCTGTGATTTGGATAATAATCCGATGATTTTTCATAAATCGGTAAATCTTGTTTTTCAGCGTGCCAACGCACAAAACCCATGCCGCGTTCAAATACAAAAATATCTTCAGAATCGGGATCTTTCGCGCTCAAATGCACCCAACCGCCACCGATTAACTCACTCAAACTCGGTTGCCGTGCATAAATTTGTTCTAAAACACTCGTTTTTGCTTCAACGATAATTTGCAAACGCATTGCTTCGTGAATTTCAATCATTTGTCGTGGCAATCCCGTTCGTAAATCGCTGCTCGCGCCTTCCATAACAGCAAATAAACCTGTGATGTTATGCGGTATTTTGGTACTGCAACCAAAACGCTCATTATTCACGGTTGAAAAATAGTATTCCAAGTTGATCCCAGCACCAACTGGAGCAACCGCAAGTAAAATACCTTCGAGCGTTTTACCTTCGGGGTCTTGAGTGGGGTCGTAAGAAATCAAAAATACCCGTCTATCAAAAAATGCGCCTTGCGTTAATGCTCTACGTCCAACAACTGCAAAGGCATTCGTCGCATGACCTAATTCAGGACGTGCTTGAGAAAAATCGGTGGCGCGTTCTTGAATATGAAATAGGGCTTTCGAAGGCGATGAATTTTTCGGTGCAGAAGCTAAACGACGACAACGTTCATGCGCTGACATTTGCTGTGCGTGCTGCAATTGCTGTTGTAATTCTTTAAATGCGCCACTTCTTTCGCTAGGCATTTCATTCAAATCGTACCAATCAATAATCTCGTTACAGGTGTTATGTTCTGAACCAATAAACCAAGTGTCCTCAGGAATTTCCATGCCGCGTTCTGCAAGTAATATTCTAACTTCGGGGCGATTTGCCATGGCGGCAAATACTCGCGCATTTGGACCTCCGTGTCTTCCACTACACGCGCCACAATCGTAAGCGGCTAAATGTGGATTATTTTGGCTAATTGAACCATGACCCATCAAAACCACAATTTCAGAAAAGCCATACGTTAAGCCCGTATTGCGTAAGAATCCTGCGACGCGATCAGCTTGTTCTGTATCAGTAAAGCCCAATCGTGGTAATTCAGATGTCGCAACTCGGCTATTATTTTCGGCTGAAAAATGCAATTTCGTTTCAGGTTCGGGCATAAAAAATCGTGTAATTCCGTTCATTAAACCATTTTGTGGTTTTGGAATCAGCGATTTTCCAAGTAAATTCACCAGCATAAAAGGTGCGAAAATGTTAATCAGCGGATAAGATAAAACCGTGTTGCGCCGCAAACTTTGATGTAACACACTCGCCACTTTTAATAATTTTTTGCGTCCATTTTGATGCGTTGGTAAAACGTGCAAACCTTGTTCTGTTGAAATTTCTTGCACTTCATGACTGGGTACAACCACGACGGGACAAAGTGGCGTAACTTTTTCATCATCCAACCCTTTGTAATTCATCGGAACACCGAAAAATCCTGCCGCGCCTAGCGTTTCAATTTCAGGGTTTAATTCTTCTAAATGCCGACGAATCGCTTCTTCTCTGTCGTCCATGCAGAAAATCAATTGTGCAGATGGGCGTTTTTCACGTTTATACCAGCGTCCGCGCTGATAATTTTCTGTTAAACCATGAAAAATTTGCTCTCGATAATGCCGCTCGTAAGCAATTAGCCAGGTTTTATTACGTTCTTCACTGTTAAAATCATCAAGCAGTTTCAGCATTTCACGCAAAGATTCGCTTGATAATGCTTCAACTTGTGGCGCATTTAAAACCAAATTCCGACACAAACGAAATAATCGCCAGCCTTCGTTATAAATGGATTCTTTAGTTTTAGCTAAAGGACTGTTTTGCCACGTCGAAATTAAATCGGCGAGTTGCTCAAAATCGTTTTTTACAAATTGTTGATGCGCGTGATTTTGCAATAAATCTTGCGCTCGTTGACTTAGATATTCAGGTAATTGTCCTGCATAAAACTGATTGCGAACGCTAAACTCTGCTAAATTTTTCTCAAAATACGTTTGTAATTTGTCTAGCCGCGCGTCGCATTGCCACAAATCACGGCAAATCTGATTCAAATATAATCTATCGAGCGTCAAACGAATCGCCAAGAAATCAGCAAGCTTAGGTTTAATGTCATTTTCTGGGCTATATTCGGGATGTTGTTCGCGCCAATTGATCATTCCAGCCCAACCTGGAATTTCTAACGCGAGTCGCTGTAAATAACCGTCCCATTTTTCTTGTGGAATGTGTTGCGCTTCAAGATGAAGAATAATCGTATCAATTGCATCGTCGGGAAGTTGCGAGAATAATTCGTAGGCATTCGGCAATTCAGGCAAAAACGCATTTGCATCATAATCAAGCATCGCTCGCCATGCACCATATAAACCCAATTCACTTCGATTTGGCACAGACCACGCTGCTATTCCTTCATCTAATGTACTTGCACAAAATCGAATCAGTTGCGGACGCACAAAACCCAAACAATCTACGCCCGTCAAACCCGCAATAAATCCACGTAATGTTACGGAATTTCCAAGTTCAACGAGCGATTCTGTTAATAATTTTTTTGCCTGTTGATCGATATTTGAATTTTGTTTTTTCCAGTTTGTCACTTGCTCTGGCGTTAAATCAAACAAATCTTCAACGTGCAATTCGGTTTCTTTTAAATTCAGTTTGTTTAAAATGTGTTGCCACAAGGATTCAGCAGGTTTTGATTGTAAAATGTTTAATTCTTGCGTTTGCCAAGTAAATTGACTGGCAGAAATCGCTGAAAAATCAAACAACATTGCCAAACGATAAAGCTCTTTGCGATAAATTTTTTTGCCAGGCAATTCGCAAAAAATGTCGTCACTTTTCAAATTCGCATTTGCAGACAACGCGAAAAATAAATCATTGTCGTCAATGCGTCCTTTTTCGTAAAAGGTGCGATGTTGAACTTCTGGTAAATAACCTTCAATTCCTGTGAGTTTTTCAAATTCGGCTAAGGCTTCTTCAAACGGTAAATGTTGAAAACCGTGAATGGTGTTGTGATGCACAAAGTTTAAAATTGGAGCTTGTGCAGGAAGAACGTGGTCTAAGTGATGCAAGGCGTGCAAAATTTGCTCACGCGCAGAATGGGAATGTGTTGATTTCATATTTAGGTCAAAGGCTTAATTTGCAATTGGATAACGTTACTCATTTGGGTGATTGTTGCTAATGATAAGTCAATCATCGACGCAGGCAACAAACCAAAAAATACGATGCCAAAAACTAAAAAACCTGCGGCGACTAATTCATGCGTATTTAAATCGACGATTTTTGCCATTGCTGGTTTAGTTGTACCCGTGAATAACAAGCCAATTGTTCGCATCGAATACGCAGCACTGATAAGAATACTCAAGCTAAAAAATATCATCAACGCACCCCATTTTTCAACGCCACCCAACAGCGCGTGGAATTCTGCAATAAATCCAACCGAACCAGGTAATCCCATTGCCGCAAGTAAAACGATGGTCGCTAAAAAAGTAAAACGAGGCATGACTTTGATTAACGCGCTGTAATCTTGAATATCGCGGGTGTGCGTGCGTTCATAAAGCAAACCGACCAATAAAAATAACGCACCTGCAATCAAGCCGTGAGCGGTCATTTGTAGCACTGCGCCCGTCATTCCCATTTGATTTAAACTGGCAATTCCTAATAACACTATTCCCAAATGACTCACCGACGAATACGCGACCATTGCTTTTAAATCACTTTGTCGCCATGCAAGCAAACCGCCGTAAATCATGCCGAATAATGCGAGAAAAATTAGTAACGGTTGCAATGTTTGCGCGGCAGTTGGCAACATTACAACTGCGCGAATCAAACCATAAGCCCCCATTTTCAGCAAAACACCTGAAAGTAAAATACTGACAGGGCTTGGGGCTTCAACGTGCGCGAGTGGCAACCAACCGTGCAAAGGAAAAATCGGCATTTTCACACCAAAACCAATCAGAAAACCTAGCAAAACCCAAACTTGTTCATCTTTCGGCATATTTTCAGAAACGGCGGTCATCGCTTGCATCAATGAAACGTGTTGTGGCACATATTCATAAGCCGCAATCAAACTAATCAACATGAAAATCGAACCGCCCATCGTATAAAGCACGAAGTTTAGACTTGCGGCATGACGACGTTTTCCACCCCAACGGTCAATTAGGAAAAACAACGGAATAAGCGTAACTTCCCAAAAAATATAAAAAATCGCCCAATCTTGCGCCAAAAATACGCCCAGCATTCCGAATTCAAGCATCAATAAACAGATGTGATAACCTTTAACACGCTCTTTTATGGTGTATGAAGCAATTAACGAAATGCAGGTGAGCAATGTCGCCAGCACCACCATCGGCAACGACAAACCATCTACGCCTAAAGCGTAACTACTGCCCATTTTGGGATTGAGTGGTTGATATTCAAAGAACTGTAAATTGACGTTAGACGAATCAAAATCAAGCAATAATTTGCAACTCAACACAAAGGTAAAAATGGTTGAAGTGTAAGCGACAGAACGAATTAAACGTGTATTTTCACACGAAATAAATGCAAGTAATAACGCGCCAAATGCTGGAGTCCAAAGAAGTGTGCTGAGTATATTCATGAATAAATTAAAAATTCTATATGGGTTTTGAAATCTGTTTTACAAGCGTGGAAAGTAACGACAAAAGCAGAGATCCCTCAACCTATCGCTTTTATCAACATTTAAAAAATGTAGATTCGCTTAATGTCTGACATTAGGCTAATTCACTTTATTTTTCAGAAAGATATTATTTGCAAATTCTAAAATTCTTCCCATTCATCATGTGCTAGAAACATTGTTCGGATACTGGCTTTACAGATGAAGCGACTAATTTAGTTGCAGGTTTTATTGCGACCTTTCCGATTCCCATTGCTGTTATTATTTTCCATTTTAAACTAAGCCATTTTAAGGCGTTGGTGCATAAATACCAAAAATATGGCAATCTTTAGTCCTTCAAACTGAATCGTCCAATAATCCTCATGGCAAAAGACTTTGGTTTATAAATAAATTCTATTAAAATCAATATGTTGAATTTTAAAGCATCATGATTTTGTGGCAAAATTAACGCTTTTTACACATTTTTTATGTGGTGCCTACAAAATACAATTATCTGATTCTAAAGGTTTTTATTTATATACACCAACGCTTTTTTTTGAAATTCACCTCACTTTTAATATCTTCGGGTTAAGTCTCCGCCGCTTGCGGCGCATGATAGAAATAACTAATTTCAGTCCGCGAAGAGGTTCAACCAAAAATACCCCATCCGCTTGCGGCGGGGCGATTTATTCGCACCACGTTAAGTATTATTTTAAAATCAGCCACTGAGAGCAGTTACAATTTTTCTTACATTTATTTTGGGGTTAGTTATGACACAGCAAAACGCGCTTGCGCTGGAAAGCGTTGAGATTCCAGCAACTTCGACACACAAATATTCAGTGATTTGGTTGCACGGTTTAGGGGCTGATGGTCACGATTTTGAAAACATCGTACCTGAATTGCATTTGATTGATTCGTCTAGCATTAAATTTATTTTTCCACACGCGCCAATTCAAAAAATCACTGTTAATCATGGCGCAGAAATGCGGGCATGGTATGACATTTTGAAAATGAATGATTTGAATCGTGACGTTGATGTAAAAGGCATTCAGCATTCGGCAACGCTAATAAATCAATTGATTCAAAAAGAAATTGATAGCGGTATTCCATCGAAAAACATTTTATTGGTTGGATTTTCACAAGGCGGCGTTTTAGCATTGCATACAGGTTTGCGTTTTAATCAGCCATTAGCGGGAATTATTGCGTTATCGGCTTATTTACCGACGTTGGATAGTTTGAAAACAGAACGCGCAGAAGCGAATAATCACACCCCGATTTTTATGGCACACGGAATTATTGATTCTGTTGTGGCGATTGAAACAGGAAAAGCCGCGTTTGATGGTTTGAAAGCGATGGGCTATACAATTCAATGGCACGATTATGTAATGGAACACAGTTTATGTGTGGAAGAAATTGAACAAATTGCAGGGTTTGTGAACACGGTTCTTAAATGAGTTTATTTGCGGTCGAAAATCTAACGATTCGATTTGGTGACGCGCCACCCGTTGTCGATAAAATTACGTTTGAAATTCACGCTGGTGAAACGTTTGCTTTAGTCGGTGAATCGGGTTCAGGAAAATCAATGACAGCGTTAGCGGCATTAAATTTGTTGCCACACAACGCAATTATTGAAAGTAAAACGCGACGTTTGGAAAACGAAAATTTAGCTGAACTTTCGGAAAAAGCGTGGTGCAAAATTCGTGGGCGACGAATTGCGATTATTTTTCAAGATCCAATTTCGTCGTTAAATCCCGTGATGACGATTGGGCAGCAAATTGCCGAAGTTTTGAATTTGCATTTCAAACTTTCAAAATCGGAACTTAAAAACCGTGTCGTAGAATTATTGCAGCAAGTTGAATTGCCTAATGCCGCGCAACGTATCAAAGATTATCCACATCAACTTTCAGGCGGACAACGTCAGCGCGTGATGATTGCGATAGCGTTAGCGGGAAAACCCGATTTATTGATTGCTGACGAACCTACCACCGCGTTAGACGTAACAATTCAAGCGCAAATTTTAGAGCTGCTCAGAAATATCCAAGCTCAAACTGGCATGGCGTTGTGGTTAATCAGTCATGATTTAGCGTTAGTTTCGAGTATTGCGAATCGGGTTTCGGTCATGCAAAACGGCAAAATTGTCGAAACAGGCGAAGCAAAATCGATTTTTCAAAATCCCCAACATCCTTACACGCAAAAATTAGTTGCCGCTTTGCCGTCGATGAAAAGTTGTGAAAATAAAGAAATCATCGTTAAACCTTCGTTATTAGAAGTGAAAAACTTCCACTGTCATTATCCGATTCGTAAAGGCATTTTGAAGCGCGTTGTCGATTATGTTCGAGCGGTTGATGGTGTGAGTTTTTCATTGCAAAAAGGTAAAACGCTGGCACTCGTTGGTGAATCGGGTTGCGGCAAAACCACGTTGGGCAAAGCCTTGTTACATTTGATTCCATCGAATGGTGGCGAAGTTTTTTTAAATGGCATCGCGTTACACTCGCTGACGGGTGAAGCGTTACGCCAACAACGCGCAGAAATTCAAATCGTATTTCAAGACCCCTTTTCATCGATGAACCCGCGAATGTTAATTGGTGAAATTATCGCCGAAGGTTTGCAAGCATTACGCCCTGACATGCCCGTCACTGAACGTGAAATGCGAGTTGCGGCGTTGTTAAAACGGGTAGAATTACCCGAGGAAGCCATGTATCGCTATCCGCATGAATTTTCGGGCGGACAACGACAACGAATTTGCATTGCTCGCGCTTTAGCCGTTGAACCGAAAGTGATTATTTGCGACGAACCAACCAGCGCGTTAGATGTTTCTGTTCAAGCGCAAATTATTCAATTATTGAAAATCTTGCAACGCGAACAAGGCATGAGTTATTTATTTATCACCCATGATTTGGGTGTGGTGGCAGAAATCGCTGACGATGTCGCCGTCATGTACAAAGGGAAAATTGTTGAAAATGGTTCGGTAAAACAAGTTCTCACCGCACCACAACATCCTTACACACAAAAATTATTAGCCGCTGTACCCAAATTTTTATAACCTTTTTAGATATTTTACTTGGAACTTTATGAACTCAACCGACCGTTATGCTGTTTTTGGCTCACCAATTAATCACAGTAAATCACCACGCATTCATCGTTTATTTGCAGAACAAACCAGTCAAGATTTGAACTACGTCGCGCAAGAAGTAACCGCAGAAATTTTTGTCTCAGCGGTTAGTGAATTTTTCGCACAAGGTGGAAAAGGATTAAATTGCACTGTGCCATTAAAAGAATTGGCATATCAATTCGCTGATAAAAAAACGGATCGAGCGGAATCAGCAAAAGCAGTAAATACATTGGTTTTATTAGCGAACGGTACAATTTTAGGCGACAACACTGATGGAGTAGGTTTAGTCACAGATTTAATGGTTAATCACAACGTTGAGTTAAAAAATAAACGAGTTCTAATTGTGGGAGCTGGTGGCGCGGCACGCGGAATTATTGATCCGTTACTTGATCAACAGCTCGATTGTTTAGTCGTCGTAAATCGAACAGCAGATAAAGCGTTGCAACTTGCGATTGAATTTAATCACAGCTTTGAAAGCTGTGGTTTTAATGAGCTACACCATCAACCATTTGATGTGATTTTGAATGCGACTTCTGCCAGTTTGAGCAATGAGTTACCACCGTTACCTGAAAATTTATTAGCAGAAAATGGCGTTTGTTATGATTTAGCTTATGGCAACGAACCTACGGCATTTGTACGTTGGGGAGAGTTACAAAATGCGAGTCAAAGTTTAGACGGATTAGGAATGTTGGTTGAGCAAGCAGCCGAAGCCTTTGCATTATGGCGTGGCGTTCGACCTGATACAAAAACGGTAATTGATTTGCTTAATGTCGAGCGTTCCGTTTAATCTTTGCGCCTCTTTTTTGAAACATCTGATTTTTAAACATGACCAACCCAACAAATTATAACGCCGCTGCCATTGAAGTTTTAACAGGCTTAGAACCCGTTCGCAAACGCCCTGGTATGTATACCGACACCACACGCCCGAATCATTTGGCGCAAGAAGTCATTGATAACAGCGTCGATGAAGCTTTAGCGGGTCACGCAAATCAAATTGAAGTCATATTACACAAAGACGGGGCGATTTCAGTCAGTGATAACGGACGCGGAATGCCCGTTGATATTCATCCAGAACAAGGAATGACGGGCGTTGAAGTGATTTTGACGCAGTTGCACGCTGGCGGAAAGTTCTCAAATAAGAACTACCAATTTTCAGGCGGTTTACACGGTGTTGGGATTTCGGTTGTAAATGCGTTATCAAAAGAATTAGAAGTCACTGTCAAACGCGGCGGAAAAGTGTATTCAATGCGTTTTGCTGATGGTGAAAAACAAACCGAATTGCTCGAAACGGGAACAGTTGGCAAAAATAACACAGGCACAACCGTTTATTTTATGCCGAATGAAAAATACTTTGATTCGCCAAAAGTGTCTGTTTCAAAACTGAAACACGTTTTACGAGCAAAAGCCGTTTTATGTGCGGGTTTGAAAATTTCGCTCAAAATTGAACAAAGCGACGAAATTTTTGAATGGTGTTATCAAAACGGACTGAAAGATTATTTAAATGACCGAATTGGCGATTTGGAATTTTTCCCCGAAATACCTTTTATGGGCAACATGAGCGCAGACCACGAAGCCGTTGAATGGGGCGTTTTGTGGGCGGTTGAAAATCCGTCTGAAATGGTTGCTGAAAGTTATGTCAATCTCGTTCCAACCGCGCAAGGCGGCACGCACGTCAACGGTTTGCGAGCAGGTTTAACGGAAGCAATTCGGGAATTTTGCGACATTCGAGATTTATTACCACGCGGCGTAAAAATCGCACCTGAAGACGTTTGGGAACATTGCCATTTTGTACTTTCAGTCAAACTCGAAGACCCGCAATTTTCAGGGCAAACCAAAGAGCGTTTAAGTTCGCGGGAATGCGTAGCGTTTATTTCAGGCGTGGTGAAAGATAGTTTTAGTTTGTGGCTTAATTCAAACACCAGCGAAGGCGAAAAAATCGCTGAATTAATCATTAACAGCGCACAAAAACGGTTACGTTCAAATAAAAAAATTATTCGCAAAAAAATCACTTCAGGTCCCGCATTGCCTGGAAAACTGGCGGATTGCAGCGCACAAGACATTAATCGCACGGAATTATTTTTAGTCGAAGGTGATTCAGCTGGCGGGTCAGCAAAACAAGCGCGTGAACGAGACTTTCAAGCAATTATGCCGTTGCGCGGCAAAATTTTGAATACTTGGGAAGTTGAATCGTCGCAAGTGATGGCTTCGCAAGAAATTCACGACATTGCTGTTGCGCTAGGAATTGAGCCAGATTCGGACGATTTGCAAGCCTTGCGTTATGGCAAAGTGTGTATTTTGGCAGACGCTGATTCAGACGGAAATCATATTGCGACGTTGATTTGCGCGTTGTTTTATAAACATTTCAACGCGCTGGTTCGAGCGGGTCATGTTTTCGTTGCGATGCCACCGTTGTATCGCATTGATGTTGGTAAGCGAGTTTTTTACGCTCTTGATGAATCGGAACGCCAAGGGATTTTAGACCGCATCAAAGCTGAAAAAATCAAAGGGCAAGTGAACGTGCAACGTTTTAAAGGGCTGGGCGAAATGAATCCGAGCCAGTTGCGTGAAACCACCATGAATCCTGATACGCGCCGATTGGTACAACTTACGGTGGATGATTTCGACGCGACGGAAGGCATGATGGATTTATTGCTGAACAAAAAGCGGGCGGGCGATCGTAAAATTTGGCTCGAAGCCAGTGGGCATTTAGCCGCCGTCATTGTTTGATTGCGCTGCAAACAGTCGATTCAATGCCGCATGAATTTCATCGATACCTGTTTTTTTCAAAGATGAAAAAAGCTGCATAGTCAGCGGCATCGGCAAATCACACAATTCACGTTCGATTTGCAACATCGTATTTTTTGCCGCGCCAAAATTTAATTTATCTGCTTTGGTTAAAATAATATGTAACGGCAATTTAGTGTGTTGACACCATTCAACCATTTGCCAATCGAAATCGGTCAATGGATGGCGCACGTCCATGACTAACACCATGCCACACAATGATTTTCGCTTCGTTAAATACGTTTCCATCAGTTGATGCCACTGTTTTTTGACGGGTAAAGGCACTTTTGCATAACCGTAACCTGGCAAATCGACAAAACGCTGTTTATCTGTAATTTCAAAAAAGTTAAGCATTTGTGTCCGACCAGGCGTTTTACTGATTCGTGCTAAACCCGTTTGGCGTGTCAATGTGTTAATTGCACTTGATTTACCCGCATTTGAACGTCCAGCAAAAGCGATTTCCAAACCTAAATCGGGCGGTGTAAATTTTAAATTTGGTGAACTGTTAATAAATTTGGCTTGATGATAAAGCGGGTTCATGGTCTCTCGCGTAGAAGGTTGATTTGGGTTAGAATTTAAGCACACACGCGGCTTTGTGTACACTTAACGCGCTTTACTTCACATTTTTAGGAATAACGATGCACAAAAAAATTCTCTCTTTTGCTGTAGCTACTCTTTTGAGTAGTCACGTTCACGCTGAAATGACGCATATTGATAGCGTAAATGCGGGCAAACAAAAATCGATTTCGTGCATAAGCTGTCACGGCGAACATGGAAATAGCACAATGGTAATGTTCCCGAAACTCGCTCAACAAAACACGGGTTATATCGTTAACCAGCTTAAAGCGTTTAAAGACGGTACACGAAAAGATCCGATGATGGCAACGATTGCGATGTCTTTAACCGATAACGATATGGTGGATATTGCGAATTATTATGCAGAGCAAAAAATAGCGGGCGAACATGAAGATGTTTTAGATTCAGCTGAAGAACGCGCAGAACATGACGAAATGGTTAAGTTGGGCGGGGATTTGTATCGTAACGGGGATTTAAAACGTGAAGTGTCCGCGTGTATTGCGTGTCATGGTCCACACGGTGAAGGCAATCAACCAGCGAGTTTCCCACAGTTGAGATGGCAGCATAAAGATTATTTAATCAAAGCGTTAACAGATTTTAAATCGGGTAAACGCAGTAATACCAATGAAAATATGATGCACATGATTGCTGTTAAAATGACAGATGCTGAAATTAAAGCGGTTGCTACACGCATTGCCACCATGAAATAGGAGAAAATAAAAATGCTTAAAAAATTTACTAAACACAGTTTGTTTGCCTTGTCGCTTGCGATTGCCGCTACATTTAATCCTGTGCAAGCTGCACCTGAAGCTGTGGGTTATGAATTAGTGACACCTGCTCAACCGACGCATGATGTGAACAAAGTCGAAGTGATTGAATTTTTTTGGTATGGCTGTCCGCATTGTTTTGATTTTGAACCAACGTTAGCGAAATGGGTAAAAACATTGCCGAAAAATGTTGAATTCATTCGTCAACCCGCTGTATTCAGTGAACAATGGGGCAAACACGCGAAAGCCTATTACACCGCCGAAGCATTAGGTGTGGTTGATAAAATTCACGCAGATTTTTTTGATGCAATTCAAATCAAAAAAGAACATTTGGAAACCGAAGAACAACTTACCAAGTTTTTTGTCGCTCACGGTGTTAGCGAAGCAGATTTTAAAGCCGCGTTTAATTCATTTTTAATTGATACCAAAGTCCGTCAAGCGGGTACTTTAGCGGCGAAATATGGCATTAGTGGCGTGCCTGCTATTGTGATTAACGGTAAATACAAAACCAGTGGACCTCTTGCGGGTTCACACGAAAAAATGATTGAAATTATGAATCGCTTAATTGCTCAAGAAAGCGCGTTGAAAAAATAATTTTACGCTTTAAATTTATGTCGTCGAAAAGGAAATAGGAAAAAAGTTTATGGGGTTTTTCACTAAGCAAAATGAAGATTTAAGTGAGCAATGGCGCAAAAAATATCTCAACCTTTTCGACGAACAAAATAGAGTTGAACACACGCATCAAGAAAAAGAAAAGTTGTTGCGGCAATTCATTATTCAGTTATCAATTATTACGGAAGGGCGCGATAAACATCTTGATCCGATTCTAATTCGATTGCGTAATCATATTAAAGACGAATTTGATTTAGCTACGTTAAAAATGGAGCTGAAAACGTTTAATGAATCTGTTAAAAATATGCCTGTTGCCAAAAAAAATCTTAAAGCAGATTTATTGTTTGATTTTTTAGTGAAGCAATATAAAGATTCGGCACAGCAAACAGCGTTGCGAGATTTACAAAAACTGGTCAATAGTGAAGAAACGATGATTGAACAAGTCAGTGATTTGTTTATCGAGATTTTAAAAATCGTTGAGCCAACAGAAGATCAAAAATCTTCAGATTCCGAAGAAGTTGTTGAGCCTGTGGTTCACGTTGACATAAATGTCGTGAGTCAACAGTTGTTACAGTATTTTGGCGCGTTAGCGATTCCAGCTGTTTTTGAACAACCCGCCGAATTGCTTAAAGAAGCATTACTTAATCCGAATCATTCCACGATGTTATTTGAAGAAATTTTGAATGACCTTGTGAAATTATTATTACGAATCAAAGAATATGGCGAGGCAGAACAGCAAGATATTGATCAATTTTTGCTGCATATTGCTAATCAATTATCAGAATTAAATGTCATCGTGACAGAAACAAATGCGGCAGCAAATAGTTCTGTCAAAAGTCGCAATAAATTAGATCAATCAGTTTTTACGCAAATTCGAGAATTACAAGTTCAAGCGATTAAAGTCACATCGCTCGACACACTCAAAGAAAATGTAAATCAATGTTTTAAAACGATTGCCGCTGAAATTAAAGCGCATCATCAACAAGACCAAGAACAGCAACAAAAATTCCAAGATCACATGGCAGAACTCGTTAATAAAATGATTTCATTGGAAGTGGAATCTGAAAATCTCAAAGCAGAATTAAAAGTAATTCATACACAAGCAACGCACGACACGCTAACAGGATTACCAAATCGTAATGCTTATAATCAACGATTAAAAGACGAAATTGCACGTTATAAACGTTACGATACGCCACTCACAATGGCGATTTGGGATATTGATCATTTCAAAAACATTAACGATACGTTTGGACATAAAGCGGGCGATAAAGTGTTGGCATTAACAGCAAACCAGTTACAAGAAAGCACACGCGATACGGATTTTATTTCGCGATTTGGAGGTGAAGAATTTGTGATGTTATTACCAAACACTGACATAACGTTGGCATTAAAATTAGCCGAAGATTTGCGTGAATTGATTACGACAACAGGCTTTAATGCGAATGGTAAAGCGGTACCCGTTACTATTTCGTGTGGATTAACTGAATTCGTTGACGATGATACGGAAGACAGTTTTTTTGAGCGTGCCGACAAAGCACTTTACGAAGCCAAAAATACTGGAAGAAATCGTTGTTGCATTATCTAAAACAAGTTTTTCGTTACACCAAACCCGTTCGTTTTGAACGGGTTTTTTTATTGGATTTTTCATGTTTTCAAACGTTACTAAACCGCTCATCATGGGAATTTTAAATGCTACGCCCGATAGTTTTTCGGATGGCGGCAAATTTAATCAACTCGAAAATGCGTTACATCATGCGTTACAAATGATTAAAGATGGCGCGTCGATTATTGATATTGGTGGTGAATCAACGCGCCCAAATTCCGACCCCGTTTCAGCTGACGAACAAATCAAACGTGTCGTACCAATTATCGAAGCGATTCGTCAACGCAGTGATATTTTAATCAGCATCGACACCACGCAAAGTGTTGTCGCAAAAGCTGCTTTAAATGCAGGTGCAAACATTATTAACGATGTTTCCGCAGGGCAAAACGATGCTCAAATGTTTGCTTTAGCCGCGCAAAAAAATACGCCAATTATTTTGATGCACGCGCAAGGTACACCTAAAACGATGCAAGAAAATCCACACTATGAAAATGTGGTATTAGACGTTATTAGCGCATTAAAACAACGCGTTAATGAAGCAATTGACGCTGGTGTGAAAAAAGAAAATATCTTGCTAGATGTCGGCATTGGTTTTGGTAAACGTAAACAAGATAATTTGGATTTGCTCGCGCATTTGACCGATTTTGTGGCATTAGGATTTCCAATTTTATTGGGGACTAGCCGCAAACGTTTTATGGGTGCAATTTGTGATGTAAATGAACCTGTGGAACTTATCACTGCAACAGCAGTAACTACTGCATTAGGTGTGATGGCTGGTGTGCAGCTTTTTCGCGTTCATGATGTAAAAGAAAACAAGCAAGCTCTTGAAGTCGCGTGGGCAATTAGGCAAGCCGCGCTTTAATCGAGTAAACTATCGTAAAGCCGCATTGGCACTGATTATTTTTATTTTTTGGAATTTTTATGACGCATTTTTCTTTAACCGCCATTTCTCCTATCGACGGTCGTTACGCTGATAAAGTCGATTTATTACGCCCAATTTTTAGTGAATTTGGTTTAATTCATTTTCGTGTTCAAGTCGAAGTGCGTTGGCTTCAAGCCTTAGCGAATCAAACTGAAATTGTCGAAGTTTCGCCATTTACTGCAACGGCAAATGAACTTTTAGAAAGCATCATTTCGCAATTTTCAGAAGATGACGCGCAGCGCGTTAAAACAATTGAAAAAACAACTAACCACGATGTAAAAGCAGTTGAGTATTTTTTAAAAGAAAAAATTGCTGGTAATTCGGAACTAGAAAAAGTAAGCGAATTTATACATTTTGCTTGCACATCAGAAGATATTAACAATTTGTCTTACTCGCTGATGTTGAAAGCGGGACGCAAAGTAATTTTGGCGCAAATCGAAGCGTGTATTTTGTCACTTACAAAACTAGCAGAAGACACCTCCGCACAACCAATGCTTTCTCGCACGCATGGTCAATCTGCAACACCAACAACGGTCGGCAAAGAAATTGCGAACACGGTGGCGCGTTTGAATCGTCAAAAAAGCCAGCTCGAAAAAGTTGAATTGCTTGGCAAAATTAACGGGGCAGTGGGGAATTACAACGCGCACGCCATCGCTTATCCAGAAGTTAATTGGGAGCAATTTGCTGAAAAATTCGTCACGTCATTAGGCTTAACGTTCAATCCGTACACCACTCAAATTGAACCACACGATTACATTGCCGAATTTTTCCACACACTTTCTCGTTTCAATACGATTTTGTTGGATTTTGACCGTGATATTTGGGGCTATATTTCGCTCGGTTATTTCAAACAACGTACAGTGGCTGGCGAAGTTGGTTCTTCAACCATGCCACACAAAGTTAATCCGATTGATTTTGAAAATTCAGAAGGCAATTTAGGGCTGGCAAATGCGTTATTTGGATTTTTAGCTGAAAAATTACCTGTTTCACGTTGGCAACGAGATTTAACAGATTCGACCGTTTTACGAAATATCGGTGTGGGTGTAGCGCATACCATGATTGCGATTCAAGCGACGTTGAAAGGTGTGTCGAAATTAGAATTAAATGCTGACGCGCTTGAAGCCGATTTGAATGCAAATTGGGAAGTGTTAGCAGAGCCAATTCAAACTGTAATGCGTCGTTATGGCATTGAAAAACCGTATGAAAAATTAAAAGAATTGACACGCGGCACACGAATTACCCCTGAACAATTACAACAATTTGTCGAAACCTTAGAAATTCCAGCCGAAGCTAAAGCACAGTTGTTAGCTTTAACGCCGCGTGGTTATGTTGGTTATGCTGAAAAATTAGCTCGAGATTTAAGAAAATTTGTAACTACTCAGCCCCTTGCAAAAATCCGAGAATTCAAGCACATTATCGAGTATGAAAAACCTCTCTGATTTGACTCATGCAGATAAAGACAAGCTGATTACTGATTTGTACGAGCTTGTGGCTGAGTTACGTCTG
>CAINDC010000197.1 GCA_903847275.1 uncultured Pseudomonadota bacterium | reverse complement strand
GCACAAGTAACAATCACCCTCCCCTTATTAACTAATGAGATTGAAGATGACAGCTATTGATACCCTTGATAACCCGCGTTTATTGCTGGTTGATGATGATAAAACTTTTTGCATGGTACTAAAAAGTGCATTAGAAAAACGACATTATGACGTTTTAGTTGCACATGATGTGGCAGCAGGAATGTCGCTGGCAGAACAAAATCTTCCCGAATATGCCGTTATTGATTTGAGAATTGGATTAGAGTCTGGTTTGGAGTTGGTAAAAAAGCTAATTTCGCTCGATGATAATACGCGAATTGTAATGTTAACAGGCTTTGCGAGCATTGCAACAGCAGTGGAATCTATTAAACTAGGCGCAACACATTATTTGACAAAGCCCGCGAATGCTGACGAAATTGTTACTGCATTACTTAAAAATGAAGGTGATGCTTCGACCACAATTAGCGATGCACCTTTATCGGTCAAACGATTAGAGTGGGAGCATTTACAAAAAGTTTTGATGCAACACGACGGCAATGTTTCAGCAGCAGCACGCGCTTTGAATATGCACCGTCGGTCATTGCAACGTAAATTAGAAAAACGTCCCGTGTCATCCTGAAAACGAAATTTCGTAACCGCTAAACTTTCGCATATTTAAAACGCCGTTATTGAATAATAAATACTGTCCTTTTATTCCGTTTAGAACGCCAGAAATTTGTGGCGTTTTATCGAAATTCAACGCAGTAACTTTCAGCGGTGCGATTTCAATTGGATAACTTAAATCAACTACTTTTTCATCAGCTAAAAATTCAATTTTACCTTGATGATTATTCATCAAATCGTGCAATTCATTCGCACAAACCGCCAATAATTTATCGCGTTCAGCGATTAAATCTAATGGTTCAATTTGATGTTTCAACATTCGCTGCCATTGGGTTTTATCGGCAACGTGTTGAGCAATTAACGTTTCGATTAACCCAGATAAACGCCGCGTCGTTACTTTAAAAATTGGCAACGCTTGAATTGCACCTTGATCAATCCAACGTGTGGGAATTTGCGTGTGGCGCGTAATACCAACTTTCAAACTGCTGGTATTCGACAAATAAACGATGTGTGGTTGAAAACAAAATGATTCCGCCCACTTTGAATCACGACACGTTCCAGCTGCGTGATGACAAATTTCAGGTTTCATCATGCACATATCACATTGTGCCAGTCGTGAAAAACACGGATAGCAATAACCTTGATTAAAACTTTTTCGCATTGGCATATTGCAATATAGGCAATATAACGCGCCTGTATGACGTAACGTAATTGTTTGTCCAATTAGCGAATTCAGCGGCACCCGCTGGTGATTTAAAACTAATTCATAACGGATTGGCGTGTCATGAATTGCGCCCATTTTTTCTAATCGACCTTGCATTTATTTCCTCGTTAAAAAGCACAACATAAGTCTGGTATAATGCCCGAATTCACTAAATTTAACCCTAAAAAAGGATAAAACCATGTCATTAAGAGGTGTGCCATCTGGCAACGATTTACCTAACGAAATTAACGTTATCATTGAAATTCCTGCATACAGCGATCCTGTCAAATATGAAGTTGACAAAGAAACGGGAATTTTAACTGTTGATCGTTTTATGGGAACGGCGATGCAATATCCAACCAACTACGGTTATGTGCCACAAACACTTTCCGACGATGGCGATCCAGTAGACGTTTTAGTCATTGCACCTGCACCATTGTTGAGTGGTTGTGTTGTGAAATGTCGTCCAATCGGCGTATTAAAAATGACTGACGAATCGGGCGAAGATGCAAAAATTCTAGCAGTGCCTGTAGACAAACTCACACCGTTTTATAAAAAAGTATTGAGTTACGACGATATTCCAGAAATTACGCTCGTAAAAATCGCGCATTTCTTTCAGCATTACAAAGATTTAGAAGAAGGCAAATGGGTCAAAATTGAAGGCTGGTTTGGCATCGAAGAAGCGCAAAAAGAAATTGTCGATAGCGTTGCACGTTATAACGCTGAATAAAATAAAAAATTCACATTTGAAAAGCTCAATCAATTTTGAGCTTTTCAAAATTGGTCACAATCCAATTTGGTATTTCTCGTTTTTTCCAAGAAAACATTCGTGTTTTTTCACCTAAATAATAATTTCGATACGATGTTATTGCATCGTCGTTAACTTTATATTGTTCTGGCATTGCTAGCATTGGCTCAATAAACTTATTCTTTGAAATTCGATTTGGCAAGATTTGCAATGGCATTAACAATCGATTCGTTGCATGAATTTTTTCATAGCGAAACGTGTATTCTTCTAACAAGTAACGAAATAATTGCCATAAAAAAATGTAATTTTCATCACTTTGACGAGTCCAAATTGCTGATGGATGTTGAATATGTGTGGCTTCATACAAACTTGTATCGCGTTCATCGGGCAATACCCAACGTTTTTTCTTTTTGCCAGAATTCGATTCTGTTAAAACTTCAGTACCATCTAAAACTCTATGTGTCGTTGAAAGTAATTGAGCATATTCCAAAATCATTTTCACAACGTGTTTATCAACGTGTTGTTGAGCGCAAATTTCAGGCACAGGATGTAAATAAAAAATGTTCAAAGCACAGATAATTCGTGGTTGATAGGTTTTGAAACCCAGCGTTTTTCATTTGTTGTCAGCGTTTCTAACTTCCAAAATGGCGCATTTGCTTTCAATTCTTCCATTAAATAACGGCACGCTTCAAATGCTTCACTACGATGTGCAGACCAAACTGAAACTAATACAATCGGTTCATTCGGTAAAATTTCCCCCACACGATGTACAATCAAACTATCCAAAATTTGCCACTGTGTTTTTGCAGCCGCGATAATTTTTGTTAACTGTTTTTGTGTCATGCCGTCGTAATGCTCCAATGTCATTGCTTGTACATTATCGCCTTCGTTGAAATCACGCATCGTACCGATAAAAATACTCGTTGCACCAAATTTACCGCTTAATGCTAACTCGTGTTGAAAATTTTGAATTTCAACAAATGGGTCAAACGCTGCATCACAAATTTTAACCGTCATTTTTATCCACCCGTGACGGGGGGGAAAAATGCAACCTCATCTCCATTTTTAACAACGTGCGACGGCAACACATAATCCATATTCACCGCAGTTAATACGTTTTCAGGCAACTTGAAATCAGGATTTACTAATTTCCATACGCTTGAAACTGTATGCGGTTCAAAAATATCTAATTGCACCATTGAATGCCCGAGTAATTCTCGCAAACCCGCGAAATAGCGTAGTGTAATCATGTTTTTTTAAATAACGTGTAAAAATTGCGAGTGGAAATATCTGCAATTGAATTCAATGAAATGCCGCGTAAATCTGCGACGGTTTGCGCGACGTGTGTAACATATTGCGGATAATTCGGTCTGCCACGATGCGGCACGGGCGACAAATATGGCGAATCTGTTTCGATTAACAAACGATCGGAGGGAACTTTTTTTGCTACCTCTTGAATCGTTTTCGCGCTGTTAAAGGTCACGATTCCTGAAAATGAAATGTAAAAATTCAAATCTAATGCTTTTTTGGCAAATTCCCAATCTTCCGTGAAGCAATGAATAATACCGCCAACTTCACCTGCATTTTCTTCACGCAAAATATCCAACGCATCCTGTTTTGCTTCGCGGGTATGAATAATTAACGGTTTATTTAAGGTTTTTGCAGCGTGAATGTGATTGCGAAAACGGTCATGTTGCCACGTTAAATCGCCTTCGCTACGAAAATAATCCAAACCTGTTTCGCCAATTCCAATAACTTTTTCATCTTGACCCAACGCAATTAACTCTGCGACTGTTGGTTCTTGTCCTTCGTGTTCATTTGGATGAACGCCGACTGTCACTGAAATATCATCATAATCTGCCACCAACTCACGCATCGCTGGATAATTTTCTAAATCAATCGCAATACACAATAAATGTTCAATTTGTTGAGCGCGAATATGCTCCATTAAACAAGAAAAATCGTTTTGATAAGGTTTTAAATCAAGACGGTCAAGGTGGCAATGCGAGTCAATAAGCATAAAAATCCTTTTTTACATCGAATAAGTGGGGCGATCAGATTCCAATATGCCCGCTAAATAAGTTTCAATTTTGTTTTTTACTGCAACATCATCCACACCAAATTGCACACCAATTCCTGTAGAACGATAACCATCGGAACCTGGTGGTGTTTTCCAAATAACTTTTCCGTTAATCGGAAAACGTTCAGTTTCTGTCATTAAGCTCAACAACATAAATACGTCTTGTCCCATTTCATATTCCCGTGTCGTCGGAATAAAAATCCCGCCATTTGTCACAAATGGCATATATGAAACGTATAACGCATTTTTATCTTTAAGCGAAAACGACAAGACACTTTGATTTTGTTTTTCAGTCATAACACACTCCGATTGAGCATTGCCCATGAAATTAAAATTTCTTCCCATAATACTTGCTTGTTGATTTGCGTTTCAATACGTCGCCGACTTTGCAATAACAAATCATAAAATTCGTACAGCTTCATGGAATTTATATGTGACGACAGTTCGCTTAATTCACGTTTAAAGTCGGCATGATACAAATTCTTTGGCGTAGATTGATGACGATAACGCATTAAATCAATCACCCATGAACTCAGCCAAAATAATAATGTCGCTTCGGGTAATTTCAGCCATTGTTCCGCAATAATTACAGGATGACTTTGTTGTTTTGCAATCGCTAAAAACGCATTAAAACAATCACGACGTTGTGTGAAATGTTCATCAGTGGCGTATTGTTGTGCAAGCAATGGCGAACCTTGCGCGAGATTAAAAATCACTTCAGTATTATTTGTTTGTTGAAAAAGCCAAGGTAACACCAAATTTTTATCAGGCATTGCCATCGTAAATTTTTGGCAGCGACTTTTAATCGTCGCAGGCAATTTATTCATTCGATGCGTCACTAAAATTAAAACCGTGCGCTCAGTTGGCTCTTCCAAGTATTTCAAAAACGCATTCGCCGCCGCATTATTTAACGCATCAGCAGGATGAATTAAAACGATGCGATAACGTTCAAATTGAGGTTTCAAACTGAGCTTTTCAATAAGAGTGCGAATTTGCGCGATGGTGATATTTTTACCGATTTCTTCGGGTTTGATGTCCATAAAATCAGGGTGCGTTTCGGCTTTTACCAGCAAACAACGACTACATTTCCCACAACTAAAACCCTCAGCGGTTGGATGTTCACACAATAAAGCGTGCGCGAATTGTTCGGCTAAATGTTGTTTGCCAATTCCCAATGCACCGTTGATAAGTAAAGCCTGTGGCACGCGGTTTTGGGCAACATAATTTTGTAATTGTTGCCAATCGTTTTTTTGCCACGGATAAATATGATTAGTCATTGATGGGTTCTTTTTCTTCAAATCTATCTAATAAAATCGCCACCAACATATCGCTCATCACATTCACCACGGAACGACACCGCGCAATAATCCAATCAATGGTCGCGATTAACGGAATGATTGCCACAATCAATTGTTCGGACAAACCTATCGTACTTAAAACCAACGGCAACGCGATTAAACCCGCTTCGGGAATTCCTGAAATACCTACGCCGACCATCACCGCTGCGGCAACAATCAATAATTGCTGCGAAATATCCAAGTTAAAACCAATTGCTTGCGCTAAAAATAACGCAGTCATCGCTTCGTACAAAATGATGCCGTCGTTGTTTAAATTCGTACCGATTAAGGCAGAAAGTCGAGCAGAACGTGTGGACACGCCCATTTTTTCAGTTAAACAACGTAATGTAACGGGAACTGTAACTAAACTGCTGTTGGTCGAAAAGCCCATCACAATCGCATCTGCGCCCTGCCCTAAATAACGTTTGATAGGCATTCTGCCGACCAAACTCGCCATCAATGGATAATAAATAAAGCAGTGAATTAGCAAACCCGCCAATAAAGTTACCAAGAAAATACTCAGTAAAACAAAAACGCTTAATCCAGATTTTCCAACGACTTGTGCGACAACACCTGTTATTGCAATAGGAATCGCTAAAATTACCCACGACAACATTTGCAATAAAACGTGATAACAAGCGGTAATCAGTTTTTCTAATAAGTGAATGCCCGTATTATCGCCAACGTAGGAATGTTGTTTGAGATAACGTATCGCGCCACCACTCAATAAAGCCAACAAAATTACGGAAATAACGTTGTTTTTGATAAATGGATCAATCAGATTTTCTGGAATATAACCCGCAATGTTTTTTAACGGATTGAGCGTCATACCTTCGGGAGCAGTTTTAAGCGATGTTTTTGATACTTCTGAATGCAACTGCGAGGTCAATTCCTCGATGTGATTACTCCACGATTCGCCTGGTGTGAAAACATTCATAATCGTCAAACCAATCACGATTGCAACAACCAAATTCACGCCACAAATCGCTAATAATCGCCTTCCATGTCGAAATTTAATTTCTGTATGAATCATCGCATCCAAAATCGCCACGAAAATTAACGGCGTCGCCAATGTTTTTAACAAGCGAATGACGAGCATTCCCAATTGCCCTAAGGTTTCATTTTTTAGCCAGCCACCTAGATAAGGTTCTGAGCCAAAAAATACGCCCAGTAATGTCCCAACGCAGACACCGATAATGACTTGTACAGACAACGGTAATTTAGTTTTGATTAGCATGATTATTTTGAAAAAGTAACGTATGCGTTCTATGTTATCGCAACAACGGACTTAGCACGTTAATAATCGTTTGTTGAACATCGGCGAGCGGCTGATTTGCTTTGATAAGTTTAATGCGTTGTGGATGAATTTCAGCTTGTAACAAATAGGCGCGGCGCACGTCTTCAAAAAACTGTATCGTTTCAGATTCAAAACGATCAAATGCACCCCGTTTTCCTGCGCGTTCCATTCCAATTTTGACAGGCGCATCAAGTAACAACGTTAAATCGGGTCGTAAATTTCCTTGCACCAAATTTTCCAACCCTTCGATGGTGCTGATTTTCATATTTCGTCCGCCGCCTTGATACGCATAAGTTGCATCCGTAAAACGGTCACATATTACCCAATCACCACGCGCTAAAGCAGGTTCGATAACGTGTTTAATATGTTGCGCTCTCGCGGCAAACATCAAAAGTAATTCAGCTTCTTCGGCAATCGCTTCGCTTTTTTTGTTGAGTAATAACGTGCGTAGTTTTTCAGCTAACGGTGTTCCACCAGGTTCACGAGTAACGACAAATGGGATATTTCGCGCTTGTAAATAACTTTCAACAAATGCCACATTGGTTGTTTTACCAACGCCTTCGCCACCTTCAAAAGTGATAAATTTTCCTCTAGTCATTTTTGAATTTCCTCACGCTCTTTCAACACACAATACAACATTTCAACTTCTGTTCTCGCCCAAGGTGTTTTGCGTAAAAACGTTAAACTCGATTTAATACTGGGTTCATTGTAAAAACACCGAATTTCAACCAATTTACTTAATTTGCGCCAGCCATAATGTTCAACTAACACCGTAAGGATTTTTTCTAAAGTCACGCCATTCAAATACTGATGAAGTTTTTGGTCACTCATTGGGCTACCTCAGTTTTATGGCGTTGATACATTTGAACAGCAGCATTATGTGCCTCTAAGTTTCCCGAAAAAATATGAGTGCCATCACCTTTTGCTACAAAAAATAAGGTGTCACTTGCGTCTGGATGTAATGCTGCATGAATAGCTTCACGTCCCGCCATTGCAATTGGTGTTGGTGGTAAGCCTTTGAAAGTATAAGTGTTGTAAGGTGTGAATAGCATTAAATCTGCTGCTTTGATGTTTCCTTGATACGCATCACCCATCCCATAAATAACGGTCGGATCCGTTTGCAACATCATATCTTGTTGCAATCGACGACTAAACACCCCAGAAATTTGTGGACGTTCAAACGACGCAGCGGTTTCTTTTTCAATAATCGACGCTAAAATCAACGCTTGATAAGGTGTTGAGAGAGATAAATCTTTTGCTTTATTTTGCCATTCTTCTGCTAAAACCAGCTGCATTCTGCTGTAAGCACGTTTTAAAATTGCCACATCTGTCGTGTGTTTTTCAAAAAAATAAGTGTCTGGAAAAAATAAACCTTCGGGATGATTTTGTGAAATACCTAATTTTGTAGGAATCATCTCGAATGGCACAGATTGCAACGTGTGTTCAATATAGGGATTCACGTCCAATTCATGCCGAACTTGCTTGAAATTCCAACCTTCAGGAAACCTAATAGCGTGCTGTTTGACTTTGCCCTGTACAAATAACGCTAAAATTTCAGGCGCGGTGATATTGACAGGAAGTTCATATTCACCCGATTTAATTTTTTTGTTTTCATCATTTCGTTTTGCTAACTTTTTAAACCAAAACGGTTTAATTTTGACGTTTTGTGCAACCAATTTATCCGTGATTTGTTTAAGATTTTCGCCTTTTTCAATATCAATCGTTACTGGTTTATCAAAAACAGTTGGATTACTAATTGCACTTTCATAATCCATCCAAATCCAGCCGCCAACATAACTCAGCCCAATCAATACATAACCTGCGATTTTATTTAATTGCATAATCTAAAAAATAAATTTGATTAAAAATTATTTACACCAAATCTTTTTAAAATCGTTGGTAAGGCTTTGGGTAATGTTGCACAAGCGGCTGTTGTTTTCACTTTGACATCTTCTGTAGTCATATTGTAAGCACTACATTTTTGTTGCCCATCTTTTACGCTAGATTCTTTGATTGGATAAACCATGTACATATATCCAGTGTTGATATTTTGATTATCCAAAGTCAAAAAATCGCATTTTGATAAATCAGCAACTAATTTCGTGCCAATAGGGCATTTTGCAATGATAGACTCACAAGACTTCCATTCTGTTGATTTTTGATTGACGCTGCATGTTCCAGTTTTTTCAATGATAGATATTCTTTTGTTGATATCATTAAGTAATGTGTCTAAAGAATCAGCAAAAGCAACATTTAAAAAGCTAGAGCAAAAAGCTAACGATAGTAAAAAGCGAGATTTTTTCATTTTAGTTATTCCTAAAGTAAGTCAAAGTAAATTATTGTTATTGCTATATCAAACATGATATTTAGCAACTTCAAGCGCGAGTTGTAGTTGCCTAGTGATTTTTCCAACAGTATAACGACATTTTTCTAATTCGCGCACAGCCCAAATACCAATCACCGAATTACAAACAAAAATTTCATCGGCTTCGCGCAAATCATCGAGAAAAAAATCCTGTTCGTTCACGCGCATTTGCTCAAAAATCCAACCACGCAAAATACCTGCAATACCGCATAAATTCAATGACGCGGTAAAAAGTTCACCATTTTTTGCATAAAAAAGATTCGTCATAGTTCCTTCAATCACGCGCTCATTAAAATCAAGCATGATGCCTTCTTGAATCGCCGCATCGTTCCATTCTGCTCGCGCCATAATTTGTTCCAAACGATTCAAATGTTTCATACCCGAAAGCGTTGGATTTAAACCTAATCGTGCGTTACAAACTCGCGCTACGATGCCATCAGTGTAATAATTTTTTGGATAATCAGGAAAGGGATGCAAACTTAAAACGCGCGTGGGTTCGATATTTTCAGGTTGACGATAACCCCGTCCACCTTCGCCGCGAGTGACAATAATTTTTAAAACGGCATTGCCTGCATTTTGGCAAAGTTCGGAAATTTCTGAACGCAATAAATCCAAATTCAGTTTCGGCAACAAAAGTCGTTGTGAATCGTTATTTAAACGCTGGAGATGTTGTTCAAGAAAAATCGGTTGATTAGCACGAACTTCGATGGTTTCAAATAATCCGTCGCCATATTGAAAACCACGATCCATGATTGCAATTGTGTCTTGCAGCTTGCCATTGACGAGCATTTTCACAAATCGTGGTTTAAGTAAGATTTTATTGGTAACGCTTAAAAATTAACGTGCCGTTTGTACCACCGAATCCAAACGAATTCGACATTGCCACGTCGATTTTCATATCACGCGCCGTATTCGGCACATAATCTAAATCACATTCGGGGTCTTGGTTTTCTAAGTTAATCGTTGGTGGTGCAATTTGATTTTGAATACTCAATGCGGTTAAAACAGCTTCAATTCCACCCGCTGCACCTAACATGTGACCAATCATTGATTTTGTTGAACTCACTGCCACTTTGTAAGCGTGTTCACCTAATGCCGCTTTCATGGCTTGTGTTTCGCCTAAATCACCTGCTGGCGTAGATGTTCCATGTGCGTTGATGTAATCAACTTCCGTTACGTTCAAACCCGCGTCGCGTAAAGCATTACGCATACAACGCGCAGCCCCTTCGCCACCTGCTGATGGTGTCGTAATATGATAAGCGTCGCCGCTCATTCCATAACCGACGAGTTCTGCATAAATTTTCGCGCCGCGTGCTTTTGCGTGTTCAAGTTCTTCTAAAATGACAACTCCCGCACCGTCACTTAACACAAAACCATCACGGTCTTTGTCCCACGGACGACTTGCTTGTTGTGGGGCATCGTTGCGACGTGAAAGAGCTTTTGCGCTGGCAAAACCGCCCATTGCGGTTGGTGACGTTGTACAACGTTCTGCGCCACCAGCAATCATGACATCTGCATCACCATATTGAATTAGACGTGCTGCATCACCGATATTGTGCGTACCTGTTGCACACGCGGTAACAATCGCAAAGTTTGGACCTTTTAAACCATATTTAATCGACAAATTACCTGAAATCATATTGATGATATTTCCAGGTACAAAAAACGGTGAAATTCGACGCGCTCCACTTTTTTCATACGTTGCATGACATTCTTCAATGCCTGTAATACCGCCAATCCCAGAACCAATCGCAACACCAATGCGTTCTGCATTTTCTTCGGTGACAATTAAACCCGAATCTTCAAACGCCTGACAACCCGCCGCGATACCGTAATGCACAAAACCGTCCATACGTTTCGCGTCTTTTTCAGCGATATATTGACTAATATCAAAATTACGAATGACACCACCAAATGTGGTTGGAAAAGTGGAAATATCAAAAGAATCAATTGCACCAATACCACTTTTACCGCTGATAATTCCAGCCCAAGTGTCGGCAACTGTGTTAGCTAGAGGCGTAACTGCGCCTAATCCTGTTATAACGACTCGACGTTTCAATGTTGTGTACCGTAGAAAAATAAAGAGGGAAAAGAAAGGGGATTGCGTTGCGTGCCGTGGATGAACGAGCGTTCATCCACACGCACTTTTACATTAAGCGTGAGAAGTAACGTAATCAATCGCTTGTTGAACGGTAGTGATTTTTTCTGCTTCTTCATCAGGAATTTCGCACTCAAATTCCTCTTCTAAAGCCATAACGAGTTCAACGGTATCAAGAGAATCTGCACCCAAATCATCAACGAATGATGCGTCATTTGCGATTTCGTCTTTAACACCTAATTGCTCAGAAACAATTTTTTTAACTCGTTCTTCAATGTTACTCATAATTTATTCCTCAAACAAAACAAGCGATATGTGATGCTTGTCTTGGATTATTGTTGTTGTTTTTACTAAAAAATGCTACCAGCAAGTGGCAAGCAACGGCGTAAATTATACGGCATTATGCCGTAATGTCACAGTTTTACGGCATGAACATTCCGCCATTAACGTGTAGGGTTTCGCCTGTAATGTACGCTGCACCGTCAGACGCTAAAAAACTTACCGCGTGCGCGATTTCTTTTGCATCGCCTAATCGTGCGAGTGGAATTGCAGTTAATAAATTATTTTTAATGTCGTCGCTGAGTTCTTTAGTCATGTCAGTATCAATAAAACCAGGTGCAACCGTATTCACCGTGATATTTCGCGAACCCACTTCCTTTGCCATCGATTTGGTGAAACCAATCATGCCCGCTTTTGCAGCTGCGTAATTCGCCTGTCCCGCGTTTCCAGTCGAACCGACAACCGACGAAATGTTAATAATTCGTCCTGTTTTCGCTTTCATCATGCCACGCAAAACTGCTTTGCTCATGCGGAACACGGACGTTAAATTGGTCGAAATAATATCGTCCCATTCATCATCTTTCATACGCATCAATAAATTATCGCGGGTAATGCCTGCGTTGTTCACCAAAACGTGCGGTGTACCGAATTCATCAGAAATGGCTTTCATTACAGTTTCAACCGATTCAGAATTTGAAACATCAAGCGTTAAGCCTTTGCCATTTTCACCTAAATAGGTCGAAATTGCCGCCGCGCCATTATCAGATGTTGCCGTGCCTAAAACGAAAAAACCGTCTTCGGCTAAACGTTCTGCGATTGCACGACCGATGCCACGGCTTGCGCCTGTTATTAAAGCGATTCTTTTAGTCATTGAGTTGCTCCATTACGTTGTTCATTGTTTCTGTATCGTAAAGTGCGAAATGCTCGGCTTCTTTGACGATACGTTTATTTAAACCGATTAACACTTTCCCCGCGCCACATTCCACAAAGCGCGTCACGCCTTGGTCGGACATGAATTTAATCGTATCAACCCAGCGTACAGGTTTATAAAGTTGTTCTTTTAGCGCGTGACGAATCAGCTCAGGCGAACGATGCGACAACACGTCAACGTTGTGAATCAGCGTAGCATTTGGTTTGTGAATGGTGATGTTTTCGAGGGCTTCGGCTAATTTTTCAGCGGCTGGCAACATCAAATCACAATGTGACGGAACGCTAACAGGCAACAAAAGCGCACGTTTTGCCCCTGCTTCTTTTGCGCCAAGCATTGCTCGTTCAACAGCGGCTTTATGACCTGCAATCACAACTTGACCTTGCGAATTAAAATTCACCGCTGACACAACTTCATTTTCTGCGGCTTCCGCACAAACTTTGACCACATCGAGGTCATCTAAACCGAGAATTGCTGCCATTGCGCCCACACCTTCAGGCACAGCTTGTTGCATCAATTCACCGCGCAAAGCCACGAGTTTAATTGCGTCTTCAAAGTCTAATGCTCCCGCACAAACTAACGCGCTGTATTCGCCTAAACTGTGTCCCCCCATCCATGCAGGTCGAATTGCGCTGTGTTTTGTCCACACATTCCAAACGGCAACGCCTGTCGCAAGCATCGCAGGCTGTGTGTTGTGAGTTTGATTTAATTCTACGTTGAGTGATTCATCAGTAATTAACGCCCACAAATCTTTTTGCAACGCCTCCGAAGCGCGTTCAAACGTTTGTTTTATTTCGGGATACGTCGCCACTAAATCGTTGAGCATTCCTGTTGATTGCGAACCTTGTCCAGGAAAAACGAAGGCTAAGTTATAGGTTTGTTCTGTCATTTTTTATAAAAAGTAAAAGTTTAAAATTTAGTTACACCATTTCAACATTAACAAACGCGCTTTTTGAAACAGGGCGGGGAATGCTAAAACCTTCGGCTTTTAAATCTTCCAAATGAAAATAAATTGCTTCTTGAATTAACTCAATGACTTCGTTTTCGGTTTCACCCACTGCCACACATCCCAAAAGGTCTGGGACAAACGCGCCATAACTGGTTTCACCTTTTCCGATTACGACCATATATTGCATTTTTTACTCCTTTAACTCCTTTAATCCAAATTGCACTTGCTACTTGAATCAGAATTTTCTCACAATTATGAAAATACAAATCACAGCAAAGGCAATTATCCAAAACAAAAAACCTGGATCATTTTCAGCTTCCTTTTCTTGAGCTTGACGTTTTTGCCTTGCTTTATTTTCTCGCTGAAATTGTTCTTCTTGGGCGCGAGCTTGAGCTTCTTGCTTTGCTCTATTTTCTTTTTGAGTTTGTTCTTCTCGTGCTTGAGATTCGTTCGTTTGTCTTGCCTTATTTTCTTGTTCTTTTTGGCTTTCACGCGATGCCTTAGCATTATTTTCTTGTTCGCTTATCCAATGATCATGTTCAGCACGTTGGACTGGGTCACTCAAAACATCGTAAGAGCCTCTAATTATGTGTGTTATTCGCAGTGCTTCTGCCTGTTTAGTGACTTCGACTTTATCAGGGTGATGTTGTTGCAACAGCACTTTATAAGCCGCTTTTATTAAAGCATCTGGCGCATTACGGGCAATTTTAAGATTGTCGTAATGAGTACGAATTTTTGACATCATTGTTCTCTAATAGCAAACCTAAAAATAGCAAGAATTCAATACCGAACCAATGCCGAACCCCAAGTAAATCCAGCCCCGAAGGCTTCAAGCAACACCGTTTGACCGCGTTGAATTCGTCCGTCACGCACCGCTTCATTGAACGCTAACAAAACCGATGCTGACGACGTATTGCCTTGTGTTTCGAGCGTGACAACGACTTGTTCCATCGACATTTTTAATTTTTTAGCCGTCGCCGCGATAATCCGAATGTTCGCTTGATGCGGTACAAGCCAATCAATTTCAGATTTATCCATGTTGTGCGCTTCGAGCGTTTCATCAACAATGCGTCCGAGCGTATTCACCGCGACTTTAAATACTTCATTTCCACGCATGACAATGTAGCCCAATGATTCGTCATCGCCCATCGCTTGTGGGTTGGGACAATTTAACAAATCTTCATATTGTCCATCAGAATGAATGTGCGTCGATAACACGCCGACTTCGGTGGAAGCCTGCAACAACATTGCGCCTGCGCCGTCACCAAACAAAATACAAGTGCCGCGATCTGTCCAATCGACAATCCGTGAACAGACTTCTGAACCCACGATTAGCACCGTTTTTGCCGCGCCCGATTTGATGTATTGGTCGGCGATACTTAACGCGAAAATCGAACCTGAACACGCCGCTTGAATATCAAACGCCACGCCGCCTGTCACGCCTAAACGATGTTGCAACAAACACGCGGTACTCGGATAAACGTTGTCGGGCGTTCCCGTAGCGACAATAATTAAATCAATGTCATTCGGTTCAATTTGCGCGGCTTCAATCGCTTGACGGGCGGCGATGTCTGCCATACTTGCGGCGGTTTCATGCGCGGCAACAATGCAACGACTGCGAATGCCCGTGCGTTCAAAAATCCATTCGTCGGACGTTTCAACACGTTCTGCGAGTTGCTGATTTGTGACGACGTTTTCAGGCAAATAACCGCCTGTTCCAATAATTTTTGTGTGACGGCTCATAAGGCAACTCGCTGGGCTAAAGTCGCTTCGACTTGTTCGGTAATTTTTTGAATGACGTTTTGTTGCACTTCGATTTCCGCTAATTTGATTGCCGTTTTGAACGCCAAAACATCTGCGCCACCGTGACTTTTAATGACTAAGCCGCGCAACCCTAGAAAACTCGCGCCGTTGTACAAACGTGGGTCGATGCGATTTTTGAAACTTTTTAACACGGGATACGCAACGATTGCGGCGAGTTTGGTCAGCCAATTTTTAGAAAACGCTTCTTTCAAGGTGGTGGCAATCATTTTTGCCGCGCCTTCGATGGATTTCAACGACACATTACCGACAAAACCATCGCAAACAATCAAATCGACTTTGATATTTCCCGCGTTGATGGAATTGCCTTCGACGTAGCCAATGTAATTTAAATGCGAATTTTCTAATAATTTGGCGGCGGTTTTGACTTGTTCATTGCCTTTCATGTCTTCTTCGCCGATGTTCAACAAGCCGACGCGCGGGCTTTCAATGCCTTCAATTGCTTTCACGAGTTCGTTGCCCATGACGGCGAATTGAAATAAATGCTCTGCGGTACAATCGACATTCGCGCCTAAATCCAAAACGTGGGTGTGTCCGTGAATCGACGGCAACGTTGAAATAATCGCGGGGCGGTCGATGCCAACCAACATTTTTAACACGAATCGAGCGGTCGCCATTAACGCGCCCGTATTTCCTGCACTAACGCACGCATCCGCACGTCCATCGCGAACCAAGTTAATCGCCACGCGCATCGAAGAATCTTTTTTATTTTTGAGGGCTTTGGCTGGTGATTCGTGCATTTCAACGGTTTGCGAAGCGTGTTGAATTTGTAACCGTTCACCGTAAAGTGGCAAGGCTTGCGCTAACAACGGATTCAAAAGGGTTTCGTCGCCAACTAAAATGAGGGTTAGGGCTGGATTTTCTTGTAATCGGGCTAATGACGCGGGAACGGTAACATCAACCCCGAAATCGCCGCCCATCGCATCAATGGAAATAGTTAAACTCACGCTGACCAATCGCTCCGTAGTGCATAAAAAGAAGCCGAATCAGAAAAACTCTGATTCGGCATTTTGTGTTCGTAAAAAATTAACGCTTAGTCAATTTCAACAGCAGAACCAACAATTAAACGACCTTTGAAATAACCATCAGGTGTCATGTGGTGACGTAAGTGCATTTCACCTGTGATTGGATCTGTAGAAATAGTTTTTGCAGTTAATGCGTCATGTGAACGACGTTGACCACGTCTTGAACGTGTAACTTTACTCTTTTGTACTGCCATTAGGATTCTCCAGTGGATTTTAAATTGGCTAAAACGGAAAAAGGATTAGGTTTTTTGCTGGCTGCTTCATCAAAAGCAACAGTATGTTTTTTAATTGCATTACCTACCATGCAATCATGCGAATGTTTTGGATAATCAGGTAAATGCAATAATAATTCGTCTTCAACAAGTGTGATTAGCGGTATGGTTTCTTCTTCGAGTAACAAAGGTTCAAGCTCTTCAGATAATCGTTCCACTTGTTCAAATGTAATAACAACACCTAAGTTCACTTGATGATTGACTTCAAATTCAACACCTTGTAGGCAGTTTTGGCACTCAAGCTGCAACGTGACTTTTAAATTTCCATCAATTTTTGGTGTGCGACCTTCGCGCCCAAAATAGAGATTAACTGTCACAACACCATTGTCATTGACAAGTTTTTCGCTCAAACGGGTTAGATGTTTGATTGGAATTTGTCCGTGTAATTCGCCGCGTTTATCGGCAAGATGTGTGGGATCAATGATTTCTGGAAGTCGATTTTGCATTTGTTAATGATATATTGAAACGGGTGTAAGCGTCAAATCAGACACTTACACATTTTTTTATTCCTAACCGCATTAACAGCAAAAAATTGTAACTACTCAGCCCCTTGCAAAAATCCGAGAATTCAAGCACATTATCGAGTATGAAAAACCTCTCTGATTTGACTCATGCAGATAAAGACAAGCTGATTACTGATTTGTACGAGCTTGTGGCTGAGTT
>CAINDC010000196.1 GCA_903847275.1 uncultured Pseudomonadota bacterium | reverse complement strand
TCGATAATCTTTTCAGTGGTACCTTCGTATTTAGCGTTGAATTCATATTCGAGCTGAAAAGTTTTCTTTATGCAATTACGATTCCGACATACAAAACGTTGTTTTCCCTTTGCATCCATACCATGTTTTACGACATCCGTTGGTCTACACATCGGGCATTTCACTTCAATCATCGCCATTTTCAAATTCCTCTTTCAAAATGAAGATATTTTTACAGAAAATTTCAGGCGCATCCACAAAATTGAAACACCTCCGAATTATTAGAGGTGACCTTAATTTGCATTTAAGTCAATAGTATTGGGAGCAAATTCTTCGCTAATCACAGAAACTTTTTAAGCAGTAGCAGTAAAAATCGAACCCGAATCATTTTGAAGTGAATTACCGTTCACTGCATTTGACGACAATTGAGCTAAGAAATCTTGTAAATCTCCAGAAGATGCTGAACCACCTAATGAGGTTACAAGCGTGCTGAAATCGGCTTGTAATGCATTATTTTGTTCAGTTCCGTTATCCAATGAATTCATCAAATTTTGTAAATTAGCAATAGGGTTACTATAGGCTGTTTGTATTTTTGATGGTGGAGCTGAAGCACCCGTCAAAGTAACTCCCATGTCTTCAAGCATCGCAACATCTAGCGCAGAAATTGATTTTACTTCACCTTTGTTGATGGACTCCGACATCAAATCACTTGGCACAGCAATGTGATAATAAGCCGAACCTGGACCAGAGCTTTCAGGCGATAATGGAATTGGATTGCCACCATTTACAGTTTCAGCGTGACGACCTATAAAAAATGCAGGTGCGTTTTGTGGGGCAGATGGCTGTGGAAAAACTAGTGAGTCGTAAGCTGTTAGAGTGCTGGTTGAGACTGGTAAAATTCCCGTGAATGCTAAACCATGTAAAATTTCATGCGTTAAAATCGTCGTGAAATCATACTTATTTGGTGTAGGTATGCCACTAAATGACATATTATTCATATCGGTTAAATTGATATAGAGCGTTGAATCAGGCTCATTTGGACTAGAATCCACACCTCTAATTGAATCAGAAACAAATGAAGTATCTGTGCTTTTAGTTGGATTAGCTGGATTATTCGGATTTGGTCTTGTGGTTGTGACAAGTGCTGCATTTGCTTGAGCCAAAGTGCCACTGTTTATAGAAACAGTCACTACTTTTAAATCAAAAATAACTCTGGAACTAATGAATTGCCCGATATTATCCAAAGCGGTTTTGATATTTGATGCAACATTCTCAAAGTTATCGCCTAAATTTGCCTGACTTAAGTCAACATTATATTTGAAATTCGTTCCACCTGAAAATCTAGCATCAGTTGATGATGGCAACGCATTTGGTGCAATAGGAATATCTTGTACTTGCGTTAAGGCTTTCGATAAGTCTTGTACAAAAATTTGTAACGATTCATTTGTGCTTACGTCAGACGTATTTAACCCTAAATTTCCTAGCGACTGAATAACATTTTGTACGAATGAATCGTTACTACTTGCATCTAAAGTCGCTGCAACAAGGTTATTAACTGTGCTGTCTATTTTCGCAGGCGCACTAACACCATTCAGTGTTAGATTTTGATATGACAGGGTTGATGAATTGATTGGATAAGTCATGGTTATTTATCTCATGTTTAAGTATTTGTTATTTAGATTTGATGGATTCCAAAAAAAACATCCGTTTCCTTTGTCGGCATCAATAACAAAACCTATAACTCAATTCATCAAAACAAATGTTTTACCGCATCACGTTCTTGTTTTAATTCTTCTTCAGTTAAACGCATTCGGTTACGGCTAAATTCATTGATACTCAAACTCTGCACAATACTAATTTGACCGTCTTCTACCGTGACGGGAAATGAATACATTAACCCTTTTTCAACGCCATAACTGCCATCAGATACTACTCCCATACTTACCCAATCGTTGTCTGGCGTACCTTGCGCCCAAACTCTCATTTGATCTAACGCTGCATTTGCCGCAGAACCCGCACTCGATTGACCTCGTGCTTTAATCACTGCTTCACCACGTTGTTGAACCGTAGGAATAAATTCATTCACAAACCACAAATCATCAACCAACGATAACGCATCTTGACCACGTACTTTTGCGTGATGTAAATCTGGATATTGTGTTCCAGAATGATTCCCCCACACAGTCATATTTTTAATATCGGTCGTTAAAACACCACATTTTTCAGCCAATTGACTAATCGCACGATTATGATCCAAGCGACTCATTGCAGAGAAATTTGCAGGTGATAAATCAGGCGCGTTTTTCGATGCAATTAACGCATTTGTATTAGCTGGATTGCCAGTTACCAATACTTTCACATTACGATTTGCGACGGCATTTAAAGCTTTTCCTTGCGTAGCAAAAATTTCAGCATTCACTTGCAACAAATCTTTTCGTGCCATGCCTAATGTACGTGGTCGTGCGCCAATTAAAAAAGCATAATCGATATTTTTAAAAGCAATTAAGGGATCGGCGGTCATTTCAATACCCATCACAATTGGGCTAGCACAATCATGTAATTCCATAACGACACCTTCCAATGCGGGCAACGCGGCAGGAATTTCAAGCAAATGCAGCACAATTGGTTGGTCTTTGCCAAAAGAATGTCCCGCTGCTAAACGAAATAGCAGTGAATAACTAATTTGTCCTGCCGCCCCTGTGACCGCAATGTGAAGTGGTGCTTTCATTTTTTTGTTTTTCCTTTGAAACAACGCAACGGTGTTATCTGAAATAGTGAAATGTAAAACGAAGTCATACGACTTCGTGGATTTATTGCGCGTAATCCTACCATTCATGGACGTTTAAAAATAGGCTGACGTATGTCAGGTAAAGCAATGCAGAATTTGGTGCAAAACAACCATATCGGTTTTATACACCCGTTGTTAAAACATTAGAAAACACGTTTATTTATAAAAATAACACATTATTCAAAACGTTATAAACGCTTATTGCATGGCACGTTAATCGCAACACTAACAAAAAGAATCCTAATAAGAGGTTGGAATGATTGCGGTTTATTTGTTATTGCTGTTATCGGCAGCAGGAATTTTATTTTTCGGGCTGGTAGGTCATAAAGAAGATATTGGTAAACTCAATACGCGCATCAACGCGGTAAGTTTGATTATTACGATTGGGTTGGCAATTACGGTTTTTGAGCAAGGGACGATTTTATCGAGTGGCAAAGCGTTTTTGATTGATTCGTTTAACGTGTATTTGATTGTGTTGACGGCGTTTGTGGGTTTTACCACCTCGTTATTTTCTGCGCCGTACATGGCGCACGAAAAGGAAATCGGCAAATTGACCGAAGGGCGTTTAAAACTTTATTACTCGATGTATCAAGGTTTTATGTTGGCGATGTATTTGGTTTTGACCACCAATAACATGGGCATTATGTGGGTGTCGATGGAAGGTGCAACGCTCGCAACGGTTTTATTGGTGAGTTTGTATCGCACGCCCGAATCGATTGAAGCCGCGTGGAAGTATTTTATTTTGTGTGGTGTGGGTATTGCACAAGCATTGTTCGGCACGATTTTATTGTATTACGCTGCGTCGCAAATTGGCGACAGTGAAAATGCCTTGTTGTGGACGGTTTTGCATGAACACGCCACGCAATTAAATCCTGATATTTTAGAAATTGCATTTGTTTTTTTATTGATTGGTTACGGCACCAAAATTGGTTTAGTCCCGTTACATAATTGGTTGCCCGACGCGCATTCTGAAGGTCCAACGCCAATGTCGGCAGTGTTATCGGGTTTGTTATTGAACGACGCGCTTTATGCCGTTGTGCGAAACAAAATGTTGGTTGATGGCGCGACGCAAACGCACATTGCAGGTTATTTGATGATGGGTTTCGGGCTGGTTTCGTTTTTAGTGGCGGCGTTATTTCTGCATCGACAAAAAGACATTAAACGCTTGTTCAGTTATTCCTCGATTGAACACATGGGTTTGATGACGTTTGCGTTTGGCATCGGCGGCCCGCTTGCGACCTTCGCAGCGTTGCTTCACATGACCGTTCATTCATTGGTGAAATCCGCGATTTTTGTGACGGTGGGTTATGCGTCGCAATTGGCGGGTACGCAAAAAATGAACGGCATTCGTGGCTTGATTAAAACTCAGCCAAAAGTCGGTTGGGGATTGTTGATTGGCACGGTGGCGATTGCAGGTTTTCCTCCATTCGGCGTTTTCACCAGTGAATTTCTAGTCTTGCTGGCGACGATGCGTGAATATCCGTGGCTCACGCCGTTATTATTGTTAGGAATTGGGATTGCGTTTGCGGGGCTGTTTCGCCACATTCAACCAATGGTTTTCGGTGAAAAACCCGAAGGTCAATCAGCGATTAAAGCCAATTTGATTCCCGTCATGGTGCATTTGGGATTGGCGTTATGGTTGGGTTTAGCGATTCCAGGCTTTTTAAGCGATTGGTTTAGTCAAGCGACATTGTTGATTTCAGGGAGTGCGTTATGAGTTGGCAAAAAGCGTTTTTATCGCAGTTAGTCGAAACAGAAATTTTTGTTAAATCTGAACAAATTTTGCCAGCTGTAAAATTGTGGCAAATTGATGATAAACATTGGCAGCGTTTCGCGGAAATTGCCGCCGAAAACAAAATGCGTTGGGCGGCGGGCTGGGCTGAACAAATTGACAGACAATTTTATGTTCATGCCTGTTTTGAAAAATCAGGGCGTTACATTTTATTACGCGCCACCGTTAACGTTTCAAAACCAGAAATTCCGTCGCAAGCTACTGTTTATGCAGCTGCAAATCGCTCTGAACGTCACACGCACGATATGTTTGGCATTGAATTTTTAAATCATCCCGATCCGCGTTGTTGGACGCGCCATAAAGCATGGGGAAAACACGATTATCCATTGCGTCACGATTTTTCTGTTCATGGTTTACCAACAGAAATTACGCCGCCCGACACGGGTTATCATTTTATTCAATCACATGGAGTTGGTATTTATGAAATTCCTGTTGGACCTGTTCATGCAGGAATTATCGAACCGGGACATTTTCGTTTTCAAGCGGTGGGTGAGTTGATTTTGAATTTAGAAGAACGGCTCGGCTACGTTCACAAAGGTACCGAAAAAATCGCGGAAGGTCGCACGCCAGAAGGTTTGGCGAAATTAGCGGGGCGCGTTTCGGGTGATACTTGTGTGTCACACGCTTGGGCGGCTTGCATGGCAATGGAACAAGCCGCAGGCGTTGAAATTTCACTACGCGCCGTGTTGATTCGAGGCATTTTTGCCGAACGCGAACGCATTGCCAATCATCTTGGCGACATCGGCGCGATTTGTAATGACGTGGCGTTTACGTTTGCGTTTATGCAAATGATGCGATTGAAAGAATTGTGGTGTCGAACCAATTACGAATTATTCGGACATCGTTCATTGATGGACAAAATTATTGTAGGTGGCGTAGCGGTTGACGTGACCGAAGCGGCAAGTAAATTCATGCTGACCGACATTGAACAACTTCGCGCAGAATTAGCGGATTTAATTTCGGCAATTGATTTAAATTCATCACTCGAAGACAGAATTTACACAGCGGGTTATTTATCGCCAGAAACCGCCGCGCATTTTGGAACATTAGGTTTTGTCGGACGTGCCAGTGGGCAAGATTTCGATGTTCGTCGCGATGCCCCTTACGCGCCTTATGATTCTGTTGCAGTAAAAGTAGCAGCGGAAAACCAAGGCGATATTGCTTCACGTTTTTGGGTGCGCTACAAAGAAATCAATGCGTCTATGAAATTGATTGAGCAATTTATTGAGCAATTGGAAAACTTACCCGAAGGCGATTTAGTTTCGAATTGGCAAACGCCCAAAGCTGAAAGTTATGGATTGGGAATTGTAGACGGGTGGCGCGGCGAAATTATTTCGTATGTTCGTTTTGGTGAAAACAACACAATTGCGCGTTTTTATCCACGCGACCCCAGCCAATTAAATTGGGAAGCTCTCGAAAAAGCGGTATTGAATAATATCGTGCCTGACTTTCCGGTGTGCAACAAATCCTTTAATTGTTCTTATTCTGGCTGCGATTTATAGGCGACGACGATGTTAAATACCTTTAAAAAAATTTTTACCGTTGGCATTGTCACTGAAAATTACAAAGCCCCGCACGATGCCGAATTAGAAACGTTAGGCATTGAAATTAAACGCCGCATTGATCAAAAATTCACTGGCAGTTTAGCGATTCGAGCCGTTGATGCAGGTTCATGTAACGGTTGTGAATTGGAAATCCACGCGCTGAATAATCCGTTTTATGATGTTGAAAGATTTGGAATTCATTTTGTTGCTTCACCGCGCCACGCCGATGTTTTATTGGTAACGGGTGTGGTGTCGCGCCACATGCAAACGGCGTTATTGCGAACTTACGATGCCACGCCGAATCCAAAATGGGTGATTGCAATGGGCGATTGTGCCAGTTGTGGCGGCGAGTTTGGTACGTCTTATGCTAATTGTGGGGCAGTGAGTAACGTAATTCCTGTTGATATGACAATTGCAGGTTGCCCACCAACGCCTTTAGTTTTGCTCAAGGCATTATTAGCCATAATGGAAAAAGAAAAATGAAAAAAGTGTTAATTGGCTCACTTCTATTTTTAGGAGTTGCCACAACGGGAAATGCCAAAACCGTCGAGGACTTTCAAACGTGGGGAAATGTCACCGCAACGGGAAGTTTAGGTGTTATAAATCCCGAACTCAAAAATATGAAGTATTGGGTAGAAGGGCAGGGACGTTTCGGCAATGACACGTCGCAATTTTCACAAGGTATGGTTCGTGCAGGTTTAGGCTATGCCGTCATGGATAAAGTCAGCGTTTGGCTCGGTTATGCGTTTGTACCGACCGAAGAACCATTCACCAAAAAGCCTTTCGATGAGCATCGAATTTGGCAACAATTATTATGGAGCGATAAATTCGCCGATATTACGCTGACCAGTCGCACCCGTTTGGAACAGCGTTTTATTCCAACAGGAAGCGATGTAGGTTGGCGTTTTCGACAAATGTTTAAAGCATCGGTTCCGATTGCTTACAATTTTAGTTTTGTGATGTCGGACGAGTATTTTGTGAACATTAACAAAACGAATTTTGGCGCGGCGGATGGTTTTGATCAAAATCGAGCGTTTGCGGGTGTGGGTTATAACTTCGATAAAAACATTAAAACCGAAGTCGGTTACATGAATCAATATATTCGCAAAGCCGCCGCTCCAGACCGCAAAGATGATATTTTGTCGGTGAATTTGTATCTAAATTATTAGATGCAAAAGTTCAAAATTATATTGGGTGTTTTATTACTCCCACAGTCACTTTCTAGTTATGCGGCGAACCAAACGGAATTATTTGGCATTTGGGGATTAGTCACTCTGCAAGGTGATTTTAAATCGTTGTCGCCAAATTTGGATAAGTTTCAATGGAAAATATCTAATCAAAATAGCGTCCGAGAAGATTCTCCCGCTGGATTACGTTTGAATGAATCACTTGGTTTTGGTCAGGTTGGCTATCAATTAAATGCTAACGCTTCCTTTTGGATGGGGTATTTATATGATTCAGCTCATCCATTAAATAGATTGGCTTATCAAGAAAGTCGACTTTATCAGGATTTTGTTTGGAATCAAAACATCGCTGAGTTTAATTTTACAAGTCGTGTCCGACTCGAAGATCGTATTAATCAAACATCGGGGGACGTTGGCTATCGAGCCAAACAATTCATACAACTTAGCCATGCGCTGCCATTCATTACAGATTTAAGCGTTTATATTAATGAGGAGGCTTATTTTTATTTGAATCAAACGAATTTTGGAAAACAAGGCTTTTCAGAAAATCGGGTTGGCGTGGGATTAAGCTATCAATTCACCTCGAAAATAGGCGGCGATGTGGGGTATTTAGAACAATATATTGATAACAAATCGGGCAACAATTTGTTAGTAAATAATTTACAAATGAATTTGCGTTATAGGTTTTAGGTTGGAATGATGAATGACAACAACGATCTTTCGCACCACATTTTGCCCAACTCAGCGACGATGGTGGGCGTTTGCATCATGGTTATCAGTATCGTCAAAGGAATGCCGCCCGATGCGGTGAATTACTTAATCGACAAAGCACTTGCCATTGATTGTGTACTTTTTATGGCAAGTGCTTTGTTTTCATTTTTATCGATTCGGTTAGAAAAATCTACGTTAGGTTTAGAACGTTGGGCAGAAGTTATTTTTATTTTTGGGTTAGTTTCAATGACGATTATTGCTGTCATTTTTTCGTTTGAGATTGTCTGATAAAAATTAGTAGTGAGAGCCATTTTTTAAAATGGTGGTTGTAAAAATTTATAAATATCTAGGAGTTATTATGTTGAAAATGAAAAAATTATTGTTACTACTCTGTATTTCAAGCAGTTGTTTAGCGGCTGAACCGTCCGCCGAACGTCAAACTGAAATTCGTGCTTTATTGCAAAATAGTTGCAGTGGTTGTCATGGTCCGGAATTACAAGGTGCAATGGGACCCTCACTTAAACCTGACGCGTTAGCAAATAAGGCAGATGATTTATTGATTACAACGATTACCAATGGTCGAAAAGGCACAGCAATGCCACCGTGGAAATCAACGTTTGAATCAGACGAAATTACATGGCTCGTTAGTATTTTAAAAAGTGGTAAATAAAGGAGAAATTATGCATAAATTTAAAAAACGATTAGTTGCTCTGTCATTTTTTACAGTGACATTAGCAACCATATTTACTAGCTTTGAAGCAAATGCTTTACCAAGTTTTACTCGTCAAACAGGTGCGTCATGTAATCAATGTCACACCCAATCTTTTGGTCCGAATTTAACGCCGTTTGGACGTGATTTTAAATTGGGTGGTTACACGATGAGTAACGGAAAAAGCTCTAACATTCCTGCGATGAGTGCGTTGGTTTCTGGTTCATTTACGAATACAAATAAAGACCAAGACCCTGCTAATTTCCCAGCGTCTGGCTATAATAAAAACAACAACTTCACATTCGATGCTGTTGATGCGTTTTATGCTGGCAAAATTTACGGCAAAGTCGGGGCATTTGCTCAATTAAATTATGACGGCGTTTCAAAGGCAGCAGCGATGGACAATACCGATATTCGTTTTGCTGACAATATCGATATTATGGACACGCCTGTCACTTACGGCATTTCTGTAAACAATACACCCACTGTTCAAGATTTATGGAACACTACAGCTTGGGGTTTTCCATACAACGGTAGTGCATTACAACCCAGCGCGGGAACACCAGCATTAGTTGATGGTGGACTTGCAGCTCAAGTAGGTGGCGCGACGGCTTATACAATGATTAACAATTTGTTGTATTTAGAAGCAGGTGGTTACACAAGTTTAGCGAATGGTATTCAAAAAGGAATTGGCATTCCAACAGGTGACCGATTAGAACTCGACGGCGCAGCACCTTATTGGCGTGCGGCGTTGCAAAAAGATTGGAAAGGTCACTTTTTCGCTGTCGGGCATTACGGAATGATGGCAAATGTATTCCCAAGTCGTGATAAAAGCATGGGTGTAAGTGATCGTTATACCGACATTGCGTTTGATGCGACTTATCAATATATGGCAAATCCAAAACACATTTTTGAAGCTAAAACGACCTATATTTACGAAGATCAAAAATTGTCTTATACGCGCACGACTAACCAATTAAGCCCCAATGCGAAATCGTATTTGAATACGTTTAAATTCAATACGTCTTACACCTACGACCAAACTTATGGCGTGACGTTCGCTTATAACAACGTGAAAGGATCAAACGTTTCGACATTAAATACAGCTGATGATGGAACGACTTTTTATGATATTGGCAAACCAAACAGCGATTATTACACCGCCGAATTGGTTTATATTCCCTTTGGCAAAAGTGGTTCGGTACACGCACCATGGTTGAATTTACGGACGAGCTTGCAATATATTGGTTTTGCAAAAGTGAATGGTTCGACACAGCGAGTTTCAGATAACAATACATTTATGATTAACGGAATGTTGGCGTTTTAAATTCGCCCAACGTTTATTATTTCTGAAGGCGTTCAAAAGCAGATTTTGAACGCCTTTCTTTTTTAGGGATTACAGATTATGGCTGACAGAATGATTGGTGAAAAACGCTTTATTCGCTTCAAAGATATTTCGATTAGTGAACGAATTTTGAATACTGTTTTTTTGCTGACGATTGGTTTGGGATATTTAGCAGCGTTAGCGAATATGTATTACACGCATCAAGGTTTAGATGGCAAAGCAGGACTTTCAGTGGAAGATGTCGTAATTAGTTATTATGGTTCGACAAATCAAACTCGTTTAGGAACGGCGGTTAAAGGCATTATGGCTTCTAACCTAAAAATCAAAAGTGACCAAGATGTGATTTTGCGTTGGATTCATAGTGGCGCGTCTGAATCGGCTTATGAAGACACTATCGCACCGATTTTGAATCGTGATTGCATTATGTGTCACACGCCAACTATCAATCCATCGTTACCCAATTTGACGAATTATGAAGGTGTTTCAGAAGTTGCTAAACCTGGTGGTGCGACAATTCCGACATTGATTCGTGTGTCACACATTCATTTATTTGGTATTGCGTTCATCTTATTTTTTATTGGTAAAATTTTCTTGTTGTGTGAAATAAACATCTATGTAAAACGTATTGCAATGGTTGTTCCATTCGCCGCGATGTTGCTCGACGTGTTGTCATGGTTTATTACAAAAACGATTCCTGAATTTGCTTACGTTGTTATTTTAAGTGGCGCGTTAATGGGGATTTCAATGGGAATGCAGATTTTATTGAGTCTTTATCAAATGTGGATTCCAAAATTCCATAAATAAACGAATTTATTTTTATATGCAGCAGGTTTTATGACTTCTATTTCTTATCGTTTAGCTAGATTACGCGGACTGGCTTTTTTAGGTTTATTGCTTCTGGCAGTTGGTATTTTAGGCGGTATGATTTGGCGTACACATCATCATTTCAACACGGCTATTTCTTACGTCAATTATTCGCACCGAATTCAAAATGTGTCGATAGATTTTCAACAAGCTGTTATTGCTCGCATGAATGATAAAGACCGAAACTTATCACCGCAATTATTGACGACGTTACTATTGGAAATAGACGGTTTAATGTCCGACCGTGATTATTTATCTACAGAAACACGTCAGCATTTAGAAACGGTGCGTTCTTTACTCGCGCAAAGTAAAAGCCTCGATAAAAATCAGCAACAACAAAGTTTGATTCAAGTTTTAAAATCGATGAGTGAAATTTTGGATAGCGAAACGTTGCAACGTGAACAAATGCTTGAAGGCATTAACATCGATACAGAATCTGAGTTATATATCGCGTTGTTAATGTTTGCGACGATTTTGAGTGGTGCGATTTTATTTTTAAAACGTCGAATTTTGCATCCATTAAACGATTTGCGGGAACTTTTAGAGCATCTTTCCGACGAAAATTACACACCGATTGCAACCAAACGCATTGATCCATTATTGCTGCCCGTTTTTTATAGTTACAACGGGATGGTGAAGCATTTAACAGAACTAGAAGAAACTAAACGAGAGTATGCTCAATCGTTGCAGCGAGAAGTGCGTTTAGCGACACAAGCATTATTGGAACAACAACATAGTTTGGCTCGTGCCGAACGGTTGGCAGCAATTGGTGAAGTATCAGCAGAATTAGCGCATGAAATTCGGAATCCATTGGCTGGAATTCAAATGGCATTTAAAAATTTGCGCCGTGAAATCGACAACGAAAATCAATGTGAACGTTTGGAGCTGATTGATAGTGAATTAAAACGTTTGGCAAAATTATTAAATGAAATGCTTAACGCCAGTAAACATACACCCGAAATTCCGAGTCGTTTTGATTTGAGCGTGTTAATTCGCGATCTTGTGACGTTGGTGCGTTATCAAATTTCTGAAAATCTTAATCTGCAATTTACGACTCCAGAAACATTGTTCGTTTGTTTGCCAGAAAGTGGTTTGCGTCAGGCGTTATTGAATTTATTACTTAATGCGGCTGATGCGTTGGAAGGAAAAAGCGGTGATATTTTAATTTCAGCAAGTAAAAATGGTGACGAATTACAAATTCAAGTTCACGACAACGGACAGGGTTTCGCACAAGAATGGTTAGATTATGGCATTCGCCCGTTTCGTACCAGTCGTGAACGTGGGACGGGATTAGGTTTGGCGATGGTGCAACGATTTGTGAAAGATAATCACGGTGTTTTAACGCTGGGTAATAACGATGGCGCGGTGGTAACGGTGATTTTGCCGAATCAGTTTAATAGGACAAAGTAATGATAAAAACGCTGTTAATAATTGAAGATGAAAAACTGCTTGGATTGGAATTGTCGCGACATTACAAACAAATGGGCTGGGAAGTTGTTTTAATCACCACGTTAAGTGAGGCGCGAGAGCTTTTAATTTCAAAAACGGTTGAGCCGTTGCTGATTTTATCAGATATGAACTTACCTGATGGTAACGCATTGGATTTTATGGAATCCATGAAAAAACAAGTCAGTATTGCCGAATGGATATTTTTAACGGGTTACGGAAATGTGCCTGATTCGGTACGAGCATTGCGTTTGGGAGCTTATGATTTTTTAGAAAAACCTTGCGATTTAGACCGTCTCGATTTGGTTGTTACCAGCGCGTCACGCAGCGCATCAATGTCTCGTCGGGTTATCGACCAAACTAAACAAGGTCATCGACGGTATTCACCCGAAGCTTTTGTGGGCGAGAGTTCACAAGCGAAAGCGGTTCGGCAACTGTTAACGAAGCTCACGAAAGTTCCCTTTAGTGCATTAATTATTGGGGGCGAAACGGGAACAGGCAAAGGACTCATTGCACGAATTTTACATTATGGTGGGTCGCGTGCAGTTCAGCCTATGATTGAAGTAAATTGTGCCGCATTACCGCGTGAACTTTTAGAATCAGAACTTTTTGGTCACGAAGCAGGCGCATTTACAGGGGCGACAGGTCGTCATCGAGGCTTATTAGAACAAGCGGACGGCGGCACATTATTCATGGACGAAATTGGCGAAATGCCATTAGAACTTCAAGCGAAATTATTAAAAGTTATCGAAGATCACAAAGTTCGCCGACTCGGCAGCGAAAAAGAAATCAGCGTTGATGTGCAAATTATCGCGGCAAGTAATCGAGATTTAGAAAATATGGCGCAAGCAGGAACATTTCGGGCGGATTTGTATCATCGTTTAAATGTTTTTCGGGTCAATTTACCGCCGTTGCGTGATGCTATTGAAGATTTAGATGAACTCGTGCCGTTATTTATCGCCGAATACAACGCGAAAGCAGGTCAACACGTTAAACAAATACCCAACGAAGTTTGGCAAAAACTCAAAGCGCATGATTGGCGTGGAAATGTGCGGGAATTAAGAAATGTTATTGAACGCTGCGTTTTATTTGCCGAAGGTTCTGCGTTTCCAGAACAATGGTTACAGCTTGGAAAGTCCGCTGAAAAAGTGACGGCAGATGGTACACATATTCATTTGCCACTCGATGGAAGCATGGCGTTAGATGATATGGATAAATTTATTATCAAAACGGCATTGGAACGTGCCGAAAATAATTTGACTGCAGCGGCACGAGATTTGGGTACCACTCGTGAAACATTGCGTTATCGAGTAAAAAAATATCAATTAAACAGTGTCGATGTGTAATCGGTTCAATAGTTCAATAGTTGACTATTTTGCTAGGTTAAGTATATTAAACATAATTCTCCATATTTTTACTAAGGATTTTACTGTGCGTTTAACTACAAAAGGTCGTTACGCTGTAACGGCGATGCTTGATTTAGCATTTAATAGTCAAGAAAAACCAGTCACGCTGACTGAAATTGCAGCGCGACAAACAATTTCATTATCGTATTTAGAACAACTTTTTGCACGATTGCGAAAAGCGAATATTGTGCGAGGCGTTCGTGGTCCTGGAGGTGGGTACCAACTCAGTCAAAATCCACAAAAAATTAGTGTCGCACAAGTTATTGAAGCAGTGAATGAATCGATTGATTCTCGCAAATGCGCGGGTGAAGCTAATTGCCAACACGAAAGTATGTGTTTGACACATGATTTGTGGACGGGATTAAGCGAGCATATTTATGGTTATTTATCGAATATTACATTGGCAGATTTAATGGCAAAAGGTGATGAACGTCGTAACGCAGAGCAAAATGATGAGTGCATTGTGTCTATTAAAAAAATGCAAAAATCAGGTTAATTTTGATTGTTTATAAACCGTGTGTCACAGAACAAAAAAATAGCAATTGCCTGTACAATTATTACCATTCTTAATTTTATTTAATTTCATTATGTCCAAACGCCTCAGAAAAATCACTCAACAAGTTTTAGTCGGCAATGTAAAGGTTGGCGGCGGCGCACCCATTGTGGTGCAATCCATGACAAACACTGACACAGTCAACATCAAAGCAACCGTTAATCAAATCATGGAATTGGCGAAAGCGGGTTCAGAAATGGTGCGAATTACGGTCAATTCTGAAGACGCGGCAGCTGCCGTAACGTCAATTAAAGAACAATTAGTAGCTAAAAGTTGTTTCGTGCCGATTGTTGGAGATTTTCATTTTAACGGACATAAATTACTCGAAAAATATCCTGATTGTGCGGCGGCGTTAGATAAATACCGCATCAATCCAGGTAATGTCGGACGCGGAAAATCGCGTGACCCACAATTTCAACAAATGATTGAATTTGCGTGCCAATACAATAAACCCGTGCGAATCGGTGTGAATGGTGGCAGTTTGGATCAATCGGTTTTAACACGTTTACTCGATGAAAATCGTCAACTTGCTCAACCCGAACCGCTAGGGGCTGTAGCACGAAAAGCGATTGTTTTATCTGCGTTAGAAAGTGCCGCGAAAGCGGAAGAAATTGGACTTGGTAAAGATAAAATTATTCTGTCGTGCAAAATTAGCAACGTTCAAGAATTGATTTCGATTTATGAAGATTTGTCGTCACGTTGTGATTACGCGCTGCATTTAGGTTTGACTGAAGCGGGCATGGGTTCAAAAGGTATTGTGTCATCGGCAGCGGCGTTATCTGTACTAATGCAACAAGGTATTGGCGATACGATTCGGATTTCACTTACGCCAGAACCAGGAACGTCACGCACACAAGAAGTGATTGTTGGACAAGAAATTTTGCAAACTATGGGTTTTCGAGCATTTACACCGATGGTCATTTCTTGCCCAGGTTGTGGGCGCACAACGAGCGATTATTTCCAAAAATTAGCGTTAAACATTCAAACTTTTTTGCGTGATCAAATGCCTGTTTGGCGTGAAAAATACGCGGGCGTTGAATCAATGGAAGTTGCAGTGATGGGTTGCGTTGTGAATGGACCTGGTGAAAGCAAAAACGCAAATATCGGCATCAGTTTACCTGGTACGGGTGAATCACCTGTTGCACCTGTTTATGAAGACGGTGAAAAAACGGTGACGTTAAAAGGCGATTTCATTGCCGAAGAATTTCAAGCGATTGTTGAACGCTACATCGAAACACATTATGGGAAATCTGAATAATGTTGCCACGCATTGCTTTAACCGCTGGTGAACCTGCTGGCATTGGTGTAGATTTGTGTATTCGATTGGTTCAGAATCTTTTGCCAGCGTGCGAATTAATTGTTTTAGCCGATGCTGAATTACTTCAACAACGTGCCAAAAAATTGAATTTACCTCTCACGCTGCATCATTTCGACCCAAGCAAACCGAAAACAATTTTGCCGTGTGGACATTTAACAATTTTGCCTGTCGCCTTGAAAGTTCCTGTAGAAGCTGGCGTGTTGAATCGTGAAAATAGTCACTATGTTCTTGAGCTTTTAGATCGTGCCACACAAGGTTGTTTAAATAAAACATTTGCAGCAATGGTCACGGCTCCCGTTCATAAAGGTGTGATTAACGAAGCGGGTTTTGCATTCACAGGTCACACGGAATATATTGCCGAACAAACGGGCGGACACCCTGTAATGATGTTGGCGACAGAAGGTTTGCGTGTGGCATTAGCCACAACACATTTGCCATTATCAAAAGTTAGCGCAGCGATTACGCCTGAACTCATCGAAAAAACGTTACGAATTTTACATCGTGATTTAAAAACACGTTTTCATATCGAACAACCGAAAATTTTAGTGTGCGGCTTGAATCCACACGCGGGTGAAAACGGTTATTTGGGGCGCGAAGAAATCGACATTATCAATCCAATTTTAGAAAAACTTCGTGCCGAAGGTATGGATTTAGAAGGCGCGTTACCTGCTGATACGTTATTCACGAATAAATATTTACAAGATGCTGACGCAGTTTTGGCAATGTATCACGATCAAGGATTACCCGTTTTGAAATACAAAGGTTTCGGTAAAGCGGTTAATGTCACACTCGGTTTGCCGATTATTCGTACATCTGTTGATCACGGAACAGCATTAGATTTGGCTGGGACAAATAAAGCGGATTTGGGCAGTTTGCAATACGCACTGCAAACAGCAATCACAATGAGCAACTCGTAATGGCGCATCAAGCACGCAAACGATTCGGTCAGAATTTTCTGACAGATCAAAATATCATCAATAACATTGTCGGTAACGCGATGATTCGCAATGGTCAACGTTGGGTTGAAATCGGTGCAGGGCAGGGCGCATTAACTGAACCGTTGCTTAAAAAAGTTACACATTTAGACGTAGTTGAACTCGATCGTGATTTGGTGAAATGGTTGGAATATAAATTCGCTGCACAAACGAACTTAAACATTCACAGCGCGGACGCATTGCGATTTGATTTCGCGGCACTCGCGCCTGAAGGTGAAAAACTCCATATTATCGGTAATTTACCATACAACATTTCAACGCCGTTGATGTTTCATTTGCTCGAAACGACAGATTGCATTGCGGACATGATTTTTATGTTACAAAAAGAAGTGGTAAATCGTATTTGCGCTAAACCAAATGGCAATTCTTACGGGCGTTTGAGTGTGATGATGCAGTATTATTGCGCGACGGAATGGTTGTTCGATGTACCGCCAGAAAGTTTTAATCCTATTCCGAAAGTGATGTCGGCAATGGTTCGATTAGTACCACACACACAACCGCCCGTTGAAGTTGATGACGTAAAAATGCTTGGTAAAATCGTCACAGAAGCATTTTCACAACGTCGTAAAACGTTGCGAAATTCATTAAAAAATTCATTATCAGAAGCTGAAATTACCGCACTGGGAATTGATGCGAGTTTACGCGCTGAAAATATCAGTTTAAGAGATTTTGCATTGATGGCAAATGTCGTTAGTCGAAAAGTTGTTGAAGCCTTGTAATTCAAGTTCTGCGACAAATTGTCACGCGACAATTTGTCACATTTTCAATGTTAAAATTTGCGACTAGAATACGCCCACTCTTTAAATGCTCCTCTAGGCGAAAGAGTCTTAAACATCCTTCTTTTCTTAATGCCGTATCATAATTTTCGATGCGGTATTTTTTTGCCCGCCATCCCACGTCACAATTGGTTTTAATCATTTGCCTTTTCTTTTATACTGTTTAGCTCATTTAACACAGGAGTTTTCATGGAAAAGCCATTCATTTTACACATGCTCACCACCGCTAAAAATCTTAGTCCATTTGATGTCAATATGGCGATGGATGCAGGTTGGATTTCTGCCATTCCGTACACCAATATCGAAGCCAGTGAAATTCAAGGTTTGGTTCAAGATGTAATTTTCTCGCGCAGTGCCAAAAACTTAAAACGCACCAGTATTTTTATCGGTGGACGTGACACGAAACAAGCGATGGATATGTTGAAAATCGCGAAACGCTCAATGATTCCGCCTTTTGAAGTGTCTGTTTTTGCTGATCCAAGTGGTGCATTTACGACTGCTGCTGCAATGGTGGCTATCATCGAACGCGAATTAAAAACTAAATTTAATACGACGCTTGAAGGCAAAAATATTTTGGCGTTAGGTGGCACGGGTCCTGTCGGTCAAGCTGCTGCTGTTATTGCAGCAAAAGCAGGCGCAAACGTTCGCATTGTTGGTCGTCAATTAGAAAAGGCGCAACACATTGCCGATTTGTGTAACAGTGAGTTTGGTGAAGGTCAAACTAACATTCTTGCAGGCGCAGATGCTGATAAAGGCGAATATATCAAAACAGCAGATGTGGTGTTTGCAACGGGTGCAGCGGGTATTGAATTATTGAGCGCAGAATTGATTGCTTCTGCATCACTGTTAAAAGTCGCTGCTGATGTAAATGCTGTACCTCCCGCAGGTATTTCAGGAGTTGATGCGTTTCATGATGGTGCGGCTATTGAAAGTTCAACGAGTGGCGCGGTGGGTATTGGTGCATTAGCGATTGGTAATGTGAAATATCAAACCCAAAATTTGTTATTAAAACGCATGATTGTAAGTATTAAACCCATTTATTTACATTTTGAACACGCTTTTGAAGTCGCGCGTGAATATATTAAATCTACTCAAGCATCGTCTTAATCGGGAATTTTATGAAACGTAGTATTCTGCACATGCTTGATCCAATGCCAAATAATAGTCCTTTCGATATTAACATGGCGGTTGATGCAGGCTTTGATCTTTTGATGCCGTATAACAATGTGAAATTAGAAAACGTTCACGGTTTGACGCAAGATGCCATTTTTTCACGCAGTCCTGCGGGATTGAAACGCACAGCACTATTTATTGGTGGACGACATTTAGGTTTAGCGATTGATATGTTCAATGAAGCAAAACAAGCGATGATGTCACCGTTTGCAATTTCAGTATTTGCCGACCCAAGCGGAGCATTTACAACGTCTGCGGCATTAGTAGCCTGTGTTGAAAGAGAATTGCGAGAAAAACACGGTAAAGAATTAGCTGGTTGTAAAGCGGTTGTTTTTGGTGGTACAGGTCCTGTTGGGATTGCAACGGGAATTATTGCATCACTTGCGGGCGCAGACACCACCATTGTTGATCATTTATATTTAGACACAGCTGCTGATATAGCAACGCTTTATAACCGTCGTTTTGGTTGTAATTTAAAAGCGGCCGTAGCAAGTTTCGATAAAGAGAAAATCGAATTATTAAAAGATGTAGACGTGATTTTTTGTACTGCAAAAGCAGGCGTTCAAGTATTGAATGCGACGATTTTAAAAGAAGTCACGCAGCTAAAAGTAGCAGGTGATGTCAATGCCGTACCGCCTGCGGGTATTGAAGGTGTTGATCGTGGTGATGTTGGCGCACCGTTAATTCATGCGACACATTGTAATGCAGTCGGAGTCGGTGCATTAGCAATTGGCGATGTGAAATATCAAATTCAACACGCGCTTTTGGCTTCAATGTTGGAAACAGAAAAACCAGTATATTTAGATTTCCGTGATGCGTTTATTAAAGCGCGAGAAATGTTGAAGTAAAATCAAATTCGAGATGCGGATTGCGTTTTTTACGCAATCCAAAGTTGAATAACAAGATGAATCAAATGTTAGAAACGATTAGCCAACCCGTCTTAGCAATTTCTGAAGACACACTGATTATTGATGTACTGACTCTTTTCCAACAGAATGATTGCTTAAATATCCTACCGTTAATCGCTGCTGATAATGTGGCAACAGGCATTATTTATCGCGATTCTTTTTTGCCCAAAGTGTTTATGAATCGTTACAGCATTGCATTACATGGTCAAAAACCGATTTCGATTTTCATCGACAAAATTCCGTTAAGCATGAATTTTCAAACCACATTGAAATCAGCAACGGAACAATTAATTTTGACAATGTATAGCGAGCCAGCCTTTATTATTACTCGCGATGGTTTGTATTTTGGTGTATCTACCGTTTTATCGTTATTAGAAACGACTACCAAACAACATATTGATGCCGAAAAAAATTTAACACCATTGTCGGCATTGCTATCGGTATCGGAAATACCAAATGAAGAAATGGATTCAGTACTCAATACACTTTATTTTTCGCATTTGGAACACGTTGAGCATGACGAGCTTATGCAATTATTCTCTTGTCATGTTTCTCCTGAAATTGCCAAAAAGTTGTGGGAAGATCGTGAACAATTTTTTAATAAAGGCGGTGTGCGCCCAGATACCTTAGTTGCAACCATTCTTTTTACCGATATTTCTGATTTCACTGTGATTGCAGAAAGCATGAATCCATTGATTTTGATGGAATGGTTGAATGAATATATGGCGGAAATGAGTCGCATCATTAGTGACCATGGAGGTGTGATTAACAAATACATGGGCGACGCTATTATGGCAATTTTTGGTGCGCCGATAAAAAGTGAAACGGAAGTTGAGATTACTAATGATGCCGTTAATGCAGTGCAATGTGCGATGCAATTTGATAAGCGTTTATGTGAACTTAATCGAAAATGGCAGCAAGAGGGTTTGCCTGTGATTACTATGCGGACGGGTATTTGTACGGGTTCACTTGTTGCTGGTAGTTTGGGCGGAGTGGGACGAATGGAATATACTGTGATTGGCGACACTGTAAATACTGCTGCGCGTTTGGAAGGTTTTGATAAAGCGATTGCAACCCCAAATTCCAATCATCCATGTCGTATTTTAATCAGTGAGCAATCGTACAATTACGTCAATCATCTTTACGAATTTGAAGTGGTCGGCGAATGCCAATTAAAAGGAAAAAATAAATCCTTAAAAGTTTACAAATTCATGTTTCCAACATCTTAAAATCTTCTGATAAATCAGTCATTGCTTCTAATTCTTGAAAAAGTAAAAAAATCGATAAAATCACAGCATTGGAAATTGAATTAAACGCCGACGCATTACAGTGTAATAGCGATATGGCTTCATCATTTCTTTTTGTGTTAATCATTTCTGCGATTTTGGCTGCTTCAATGTGAAATTCCGTATGTTTTTCAACACAATCCCGATAATGATGTAATTCACTAATTTTCAAAACAGTGTCTTCACTATTCAACCATTTACCAAGCGTACAGCAATTATCCTTAGCGATATTTTCTACATCAAGCCATTCAGCACAGGCAACGGCTGTTGCTAATTTCATTTTCCATTTTGCGTGACTTTTAATTAAATCACTTGATTCGCAAGCATTTATCATAAATTTTTTTAAGCGTTTTCTTGAAAGTTTTCATCGTGTCGCGTGCAACTTTACCACAGTGCTACGTTCTTGAAAGCTGACATTATCATCATTGATGTTGATGATTTCTAAGGTTTTAGGACTTTGACGGTGATTGACGAAATAACTATTTCCGTCAATTTTTTTTGCCATTTTTTTAGATTCCGACGCTAAATCAGCAATATCGACATGTGATTGGCAATGCGCTGTCGTTGCAGGTGAAACTAAACCAACGGACAAACTGGTCAATGGGAAAAAGCATTTTTCACCTTTACGATTTTCTGCTTGAATACCGCCCGCATCAACATCAGTGGACGTGTAATAATTCGGCACCATTGCTTCAAACGTGGTGAGAACTTTTTGAGAACGTTCTAACCAATCATCACCTGTAAAAATAACAATAAAATCATCGCCACCAATATGCCCAATACGACCGCTTTCAGGAGGAACGCATTGTGTCAAAGCCGTTGCCACCGCTTTGATAATGTCATCGCCCGCACTGTAGCTATAAATATCATTAAATGGTTTGAAATTATCTAAATCAAAATAACCAAATGCAAACGGTGTTTTACTCGCGAGCAATTGATTTATCTGTTCATTTATCGGCACGCTGCCAGGTAATAATGTCAGTGGATTCGCGTGTTTTGCGTTGTCAATTTGTTGCGTGGTGATTTTTTCTAACAGCGATAAAATCGTCGCTACACCGATGTATTTATTTTCACGAGTAATGAGAAACGCCTGTTCATGGCGCATAGTCGATGTTAATTGCTGACTCACTAATTCAATCGGCGTATTACAATCAATACTCAACGGCACTTGTTCGATAAACGTTTTAATCGGTTTTCGACCATGTAATTCCATGCCGTAACGACTTGAAAATAATTTCGACAGAAAAGTATCTCGAAAAATAATACCCGAACCTACATCGTAATCGACCAGTGGAAGAATCGACAATTCGCCATGTTGCTGAAATAGATTCATCACATCACTAATTGGCATTTCGGCTGAAATTGGCGTAATAAATTGACCAATACTTTCGACAGATGTTGAATTTGACCAATGCGATTTTGTTTCTTCGGAAAATTTATTTTGTAAGAAAATTTTGGCATCGAGTTCAACTAATGGGATAGCGGTTGGACGTGCAAAATAATAACCCTGACCATGAGTAATACCGAGTTGTTTAATCACGTTAAATTCGGCTTCAGTTTCAACTCCTTCTGCAATTACATGGCAATTTAATGAGCTGGCAATGCCTTGAATTGAACGCACAAAATTAAGTTTAATCGAATCATTTTGTAGTTCTTGAATGAAATGCTGATCAATTTTCACGTATTCGGGAAGTAATTCTGACCATAATCGTAAACTCGAATAGCCAGCACCTAAATCGTCTAACGCAATTTCAAAGCCCATGCCTCGATAGTGCATTACGGCTTCACGCATCAATTCGTAATCATCAATTGGTTTATGTTCGGTGAGTTCAATGACGACATTACGGGGACTCAATCCAAATTGTTCTAAATAACGCAGCGTTTCTCCTGTTTTAAATTCAGGTTGTAATAAAACGTGTGGGCTAACATTAAGAAATAATTTTGCATCTAAGTTAAATTCTGAGAAATGCTGAATGCTTAATCCACGGCAAACAAATTCTAACTGTGAACTTAAACCATAGCGATCGGCAATATCAAACAAATTCAGTGGGCTATGTAAAGGACTGTTTGAGGGTCCACGAATCAGAGCTTCATACGCAATAATTTTTTTTTGCGTCAATGAAATAATCGGTTGAAAGTGGGGAGTTAGTTTTTTATGTTCAAGAATTGAAATAAGTTCTTGTTGCAGAGCGGACATGAAAAATTTTCCTATGCGGATAATAACGGAATCAGCATAGGTTATTTCCATGACGACGTTGTGACATTTAATTCTGTCGGATTATCATTTTATTGCCTCTGTTGCGCTGACTAAGGCATCAATCATTTCTTCGCCTTGCGCGATATGTCCCGAATTCGGCAATACAACGTAATTTGCTTGCGGTAAAACACGATGTAATTGCCATCCTGCTTCTATTGGGCAAACCAAATCTTGTTGTCCATGAATAATCGTCACAGGCAAATGCCGTAATTTTTCGCAATGTGTGAGCAATTCATTTTCAGCTAAAAAATAATGATTTCTAGCGTAATGAAGCTCCATTTTCACCTGTTTAATATCATGTTCAGTGAGGTGAGAGTCGTAAGGCTGATAAGCATTGCCCAACGCCACTTGTCCGCCCCACGCTTGCCACGCTTTCGTTACGCGCCGACTGGCTAATTCATCGTTGCCCCATAAAATCGTATTTAAATCGGCAATTAAATCGTCTGTGCGGTGTTCAGCGGGAATGCTATCAATCAAATGTTGCCATGCTTCAGGGTAAATCAGCGAAACGCCATGATTGCTCAAAAACCAGTGCATATCTTGTAATCGCGCTAAAAAACTGCCGCGTAAAATCATCGCTTGTACCCGTTTGACGTGCTTTTGTGCGTAAGCTAATGCCAGCGTGACACCCCATGAACCACCAAACAAAATCCAATTTTCTAACGCCAAATGCTGCCGAATGCGCTCCATATCGGCGATTAAGTCGGGTAACGTATTGTGAGCCAATTCACCAAAAGGTAATGAGCGTCCGCAGCCGCGTTGATCAAATAAAATAATGTGGTAATACGAAGGATCAAAAAAACGATGATGATCAGGTTTACACCCAGAACAAGGACCTCCGTGTAAAAAAACAATCGGTACGCCTTCTGGATTGCCACATTGTTCGACGTAAATCGAGTGTCCATGGTTGGCGTTTAAAAAGAAATGATTGAACGGTTCAAGAGGCGGAAAAAGTGTTTTCATGGTTAGGGTTACAAAGAAGAAAATATAAAAGAGAACACTTTAAGTCATAGATTTAAATAAGACAATTCACATTTTATCTTCAAAGTAACGCCAACTAATCTAAACATTGACGCAACTGCGTTATAAAAATATAATCGCACGCTTACTATATTTTATAGATTAAATGCTTAATGGAGCTTACGCCGATGTATGCGGTAATTGAAACAGGCGGTAAACAGTACCGCGTAGAGAATGGTACCTACTTAAAAGTAGAAAAATTAGAACTTGGCGAAGGCGATAGCATCGAATTTGACAAAGTTTTAATGATTGAAGAAAACGGCGATGTGAAAGTGGGTTTGCCTTTCATTGTAGGCGGAAAAGTAACGGCCACCGTTTTGTCTCAAGGTAGACACAAAAAAATCAAAATTGTTAAATTTAGAAGACGTAAACACCACATGAAAACTGCTGGTCATCGTCAATACTATACCGAAATCCAAATTACTGGCATTTCTGCTTAAAAACTAGGAGTTTAAAATGGCTCATAAGAAAGCTGGCGGTAGTACCCGCAATGGACGCGATTCCCAATCAAAAAGATTAGGCGTTAAACGTTATGGCAGCGAAACAGTTACCGCAGGTAGTATCATCGTTCGTCAACGTGGCACACATTTCCACGCTGGCACAAACGTTGGCATCGGCAAAGATCACACATTATTTGCGAAAGCGGACGGTGTAGTGCTTTTCAAAGTACAAGGTCCTAAAAACCGCAAGTTTGTTAGCATCGTAACAGCGGCATAAATAATCGCTCGCCTTCGTGGCAAGCGGCAACGACTGAGAAAGCTCCGCCGAATGGTTGGGGCTTTTTTTGTTTATATCAGTTTTATTTGAGTAAAGTATGAAATTTGTTGATGAAGCGCAGGTGCGTGTCGAAGCGGGTGATGGTGGAAATGGAACAATTGGTTTTCGCCGTGAAAAATTTATCCCACTCGGTGGACCTGATGGTGGCGATGGTGGTAACGGCGGCAGTGTTTATTTAATCGGTATGGAAAATATGAACACGTTGGTCGATTTTCGCTATCAATCTGTTTATCGCGCTCAACGCGGTCAAAATGGTATGGCGCGAAATTGTACGGGCAGAAAAGGTGACGATTGCTATGTTTCCGTGCCGCTCGGTACACGAGTTTCGGATTCTGAAACGAACGAAATTTTGGGCGAATTAGTCAAAGAAGGCGAAACATTATTAGTTGCACAAGGCGGTTTTCACGGATTGGGCAATACACGCTTCAAAAGCAGTATCAATCGTGCGCCGCAAATTGCGAGTAAAGGCAGTGAAGGTGAACATCGTTTGCTGAATTTAGAACTGACATTGATTGCAGACGTTGGTTTATTGGGAATGCCAAATGCAGGAAAATCGAGCTTAATTCGTGCTGTTTCATCAGCTACGCCGAAAGTTGCCGATTATCCTTTCACCACACTTTATCCGAATTTAGGTGTGGTGCGTATCGACGAATTACGCAGTTTTGTTATCGCCGACATTCCAGGCGTTATCGAAGGCGCAGCCGAAGGCGCGGGTTTAGGTTTGCAGTTTTTGAAGCATTTAGAGCGCACGGGGTTGTTGTTACATTTGGTGGATATTGAACCGTATGAAAGCAGTGAATCGCCCATTTCTGCTGCCCAAAAAATTATTGCCGAAGTTGAAAAATGGAATGAAAACTTAGCAAACAAACCCCGTTGGTTAATTTTAAATAAAGTCGATAGAGTTTTAGATGAAGAACTCGACGCGCATTGCCAAGAAATTATCGACGCGCTAAATTGGACTGCACCTGTATTTAAAATCGCCGCGATTAACGGGCAAGGCACACGCGAATTGATGTTTGCGATTATGGAATTTTTGGAAATGCAACGACAAATGGTGAAAGATGAACAAGCGTGAAAACTTTAAAAATGTAAAACGTATCGTTATAAAAATTGGCAGTTCGTTACTTACCAAAGGCGGAAAAGGCTTAGATAAAATCGCAATTGCTGATTGGGTTAAACAAATGGCAATGTTACGCAAAGAAGGCGTAGATGTGGTTTTAGTATCGTCGGGTTCTGTTGCGGAAGGTGTGTGGCGATTGGGATTGAGAACGCGACCCTCCGCTTTACATGAATTACAAGCCGCTGCCGCCGTTGGGCAAATGGGGTTAGTGCGCGTGTTCGACGACAGCTTTCAACAATATGATTTACACGCCGCCCAAGTTTTGCTGACACACGACGATTTATCAAATCGTCAACGTTACTTAAATGCACGAAGTACACTTTTAACGTTGTTGGATTTCGGTGTTGTTCCCGTGATTAACGAAAACGATACTGTAGCGACGGAAGAAATTCGGTTTGGTGATAACGACACATTGGCGGCGTTGGTCGCTAATTTGGTTGAAGCCGATTTGTTGATTATTCTTACTGACCAACAAGGTTTATTTACCACTGATCCCAGCGTGAATTCTGACGCAATGCTAATTTCACAAATCAGTGTTGATGATGATCGTTTGGAAAGTATGGCGGGTGATAGCCGTAGCGGGTTGGGACGAGGTGGAATGTCTACAAAAGTTCGTGCCGCGCGACTTGCAGCTCGTTCTGGTGCTGCAACCATCGTTGCAGCAGGTGCAACAATAAATGTGATTAACGAAATTTTAAATGGCGAAAATTTAGGCACGCACTTTTTACCTGACATTGAACCTTTATTAGCGCGAAAACGTTGGCTTGCTGGACAATTACAAGTCAAAGGACAATTAGTTTTAGACAATGGGGCAGTCGAAATGCTCAAGAATAATGGCAAAAGTTTATTAGCTGTTGGTGTGAAATGGGCAACGGGGCAATTTGAACGAGGCGAATTAGTGTCTTGTTTGAATTTAGACGGTCTTGAGATTGCACGCGGTTTAATAAATTACGGCAGCGAAGACACGCAAAAAATTGCAGGTAAAAGCAGCTTAGAATTTGAAAAATTATTGGGTTACGCTGACGATTTGGAATTGATACATCGTGACAATTTGGTTTTAATTTAAATGTACGCGAATACAAAAACCGCTCTACTTTTTAAAGTAGCGCGGTTTTTTTACGCCGATAATTTAATGCGTTCTAATGTCCCATCGAGATGGAGCATTTTGAATTTTTCTACGATGGTCGGATCAAACATACTGCCTGAAAAAGACTCGATATAATCCACGGCATCTGCCATTGTCCAAGCTTCTTTATAAGGGCGTTTCGTTGTTAATGCGTCGAATACATCTGCTAATTTTACAATTCGCGCCGAAAGAGGCGTTTCTTCACCACATAAATTATTGGGATAACCTGTACCGTCAAAATTTTCATGATGTCCTGCTGAAACTTCCCGCGCCACTTCATAAAATGGATTTGAACTTAAAATCCGCACACCAGCCATTGGGTGTTCTCGCATAACATCCCATTCTTCATCGGTTAATTTCCCAGGTTTTTTCAAAATTTCATCTGGAACAGCAAGTTTGCCAATATCATGCAACATACTCATTAGTCCCATGTGTTCAGCTTCTTTTTTGCCAATTCCCATCGCAATAGCCAATGCTTCGGTGTAATTTTGTACGCGTTGTAAATGACTTGCCGTATCTTGATCTTTACCTTCGGCAGCTAAACACAACATAACAACCGCATCTTTACATGCTGATTCAAATAAATCGCGGGCTTCGCGTAAATCACGTTTCAAATCCAATGATTCCAATGCCCGAGCAACACTTAATTTTAAATCAGCCTGACTCCACGGTTTTTTAAAGTATTTATAAATATTAACTTCATTGATGTACTTTAATAAGTCGTCCACATGGATATAACCGCCTGTTAATAAAATACGAATAGCATCTGGTTGAACTTTCAACGCATAACTCAATACTTCCATGCCATTAACATCAGGAATTTCTTGGTCGCAAATAATTAAATCGATAGGCTGTTTATTTAAAATCGTAATGGCTTCTATGCCATTTAATGCAGATATTATCTGATAGCTTTTACGAAAACTGCATGTTAATAACGATACAATAGCAGGGTCATCATCAACAATAAGGAGCGTGTACATTCTTTATATTTCCAGTAATTTTGAAATAGAGGATTTAACTTTTTTAGTTTGGGTGACGTAATAAATTCACTAGCCACGATATTTCGCTTGTTGTTATAAACGGTTTCCACGGTGGCATCGCGGTACCTTTTCGCCCATTTTCAATAGTTTCAATTAAAAATATGTCAGATTTTCTCATTAAATCTTGTGGTTGCAAAGGCGAACCTAAACCACCTTGCAATAATAAACCATGACACGCGCCACAATCGTTTTTCAATAATAAACGTAATTCCGTTTGTCGTTCAAGTGATGGTTCGACAGCAAAACAAGTGCTGCTAACGAGCAATAAAACCAATAATTTTTTCATAAAGTGATTGTGATTGCTTAATGTGTTTGGCTATTGTAACGATTGCTGATAAATTTATCGTCATTCACTTTAAAGATTTAGGAGCAAAAAATGTCAGACATCGAAATCGCGCAACGCGCCATCATGAAACCGATTATTGAACTTGCGGGGAAAAATTACGGTATTGCACCCGAACATTTAGATCCAATTGGGCATTTCAAAGCGAAACTTTCACTCGAATATGTGAACAGTTTAGCGGACAAAACCGACGGTAAATTGATTCTTGTCACGGCGATTAGTCCAACGCCAGCAGGTGAAGGTAAAACGACAACAACGGTTGGTTTGGGCGATGCGATGAATCGTTTAAATAAAAAAACGATTATGTGTTTGCGTGAACCCTCTTTAGGTCCTTGTTTTGGTGTGAAAGGCGGCGCAGCAGGTGGTGGTTACGCGCAAGTTGTTCCAATGGAAGACATCAATTTACATTTCACAGGCGATTTCCACGCAATCGGTGTCGCACACAATTTGTTATCTGCGTTAATCGATAACCACATCAATCATGGCAACGAACTCGACATTGATCCACGCCGAATTCAATGGAAACGTGTTGTCGATATGAACGACCGCGCATTGCGAAATATCGTTGTTGGTATGGGTGGCGCGGCAAACGGTTATTTACGCGAAGATGGTTATGACATCGTTGTCGCTTCCGAAGTGATGGCAATTTTATGTTTAGCAACCAGTCGTGCAGATTTAAAAGAGCGTTTAGGACGCATCGTTATTGGCTACAAATCCGACAAAGTTACGCCAGTTTATGCACGCGATTTAAAAGCACATGGCGCAATGGCGGCACTTTTGAAAGACGCGATTAAACCGAATTTAGTCCAAACGCTTGAAAACAACATTGCGATTATTCACGGAGGACCTTTTGCGAATATCGCGCATGGTTGTAACACTGTGACCGCTACGAAAACGGCGTTAAAACTCGCTGATTACGTTGTCACCGAAGCGGGTTTTGGTGCGGATTTAGGCGCGGAAAAATTCATCGACATCAAATGCCGAATGTCAGGCTTAAAACCATCGGCGGTTGTTTTAGTTGCCACGATTCGCGCCTTGAAATTTCATGGCGGTGTTGCAAAAGACGATTTGAATCAAGAAAATTTAGCCGCTGTTGAAAAAGGTTTTGAAAACCTTGAACGCCATTACAAAAATATCACTGAGCATTACGGCTTGCCGTGCGTAGTTTGTGTGAATCATTTTACGTTTGATACCGAAGCTGAAATTGCGTTACTTCAACAGAAATGTGCAGATTTAGGTGCGACTTGCGTCGTTTCAAAACATTGGGCAAACGGTGGCGAAGGCGCAGAAGAATTAGCGAATGCTGTTACTGAAATCGTTGATAATCGTGAACCTGAATTTAAATTCGTGTATGACGAAAATTTAAGTTTGTGGGAAAAAATTGAAACGATTGCGACTAAACTTTATGGTGCTGGCAGTGTTACAGCAAGTGCGAAAGTAAAATCACAACTTGCCGCGTGGAATGCCGATTACGGCACATTTCCGATTTGTATGGCAAAAACACAAATGTCATTTTCAACTAATCCTGCCTTGAAAGGCGCACCATCTGGACACACAATTGAAATTCGTGATGTGCGTTTAGCAAATGGCGCAGGATTTATTGTTGCGATTGCAGGCGATATGATGACAATGCCAGGTTTACCAAAAGTGCCAGCCGCTGAACGAATCGATATTGATGATAATGGTAAAATTACTGGTTTGTTTTAAATGCTACAATAAATAATCCGTGACGTTTACGGAGAACGTTTTTTTATATTTTTAAGGTGAAAATCATGACAGAAAAAAAATTTAGATTAGTGACTCGTAGCGATTTCGACGGGTTAATTTGTGCGGTACTTTTGAAAGAAATGAATTTAATTGAAGAAATTAAATTCGTTCATCCAAAAGATATGCAAGATGAAATTATCGACATCACCGACAACGACATCACTACCAATTTACCGTATGTAAAAGGCGTGCATTTGGCATTTGATCATCATTTGAGCGAAACCATTCGTAACGAAAAACAAGATAATCACATCATTTCACCTGACGCACCTTCTGCTGCGCGTGTGGTTTATGATTATTACGGTGGCGCATCACGTTTTCCAGCAAGCTGGAATGAAATGATGAAAGCGGTTGATAAAGGTGATGCGGCACAGTTCAACAAAGACGAAATTTTGAATCCAGATGGCTGGGTGTTGATGAATTTCTTGATGGATGCGCGTACTGGTTTGGGTCGCTTTAGAGATTTCACCGTTTCAAATTATCAATTGATGATGGACTTGATTGCGTATTGTAAAGACCATTCAATTGACGATATTTTGAAATTGTCAGACGTTCAAGAACGTGTGAAATTATTTAAAGAACACGAAGCGGCTGCGAAAGAACAAATTCAACGTTGTTCAACGGTTCACGGCAACTTGGTTGTTTTGGATTTACGCAACGAAGAAACCATTTATGCGGTAAATCGTTTCATGATTTACGCGCTTTATCCTGATTGCAACATTTCAATCCACGTTATGTGGGGCATGAAGCAACAAAATACCGTCTTTGCAATTGGTAAATCAATTTTGAATCGTACTTCAAACACCAATGTGGGCGAATTATGTTTGAGTTACAACGGCGGCGGACATTTGAACGCGGGAACGTGCCAAGTGGCTAACGAAGGTTGTGAACAAAATTTGAAAGATATTATTGCTAAAATTAACGCAGACGGCTAATAGTCGCGTTTTTAATTTGTTCAACACGGCGGCGTATTGTTTTGGCAATGCGCCGTTTTTATTAAAGGGATTTTCATCATGCGAGAAATGGGTCAAATAATGAATTATCTGAAAGCAGTAATTCCACTTGCGTTTTTAGTTGTGAACGTGGTGCAAGCCGCACCATTAAACACTCCACAGATGTTAACACCCGCAGACAGTGCTAATTTACCATTGCAAAAGTTGGCTAAGTTTTCTTGGCAGAAGGTAGCGGGCGCAACTAAATATCGTGTGATATTTTCTAACGATAAAAGTTTTGCGAATTACGATGCGAACAAATTTAAATGCTTGAATACCAAAACGTGTTTTATGTACACCGTCGCGTCGCCTTCTTATAACGTCGCGGCAACTCATGCTATGTTGAAAACAGACGGCAATTATTTTTGGCAAGTTCAAGCTGTTGGTAAGACAACGCTAGATAACAGCAAAAAAGGTTTAATTCGCTCTTTTTCTGTCGGTACTCCTACACCGCCAGCCATTGACAGTATTTCTGTTGTTCCGAAAGGATATATTACACTCGGAAACGCTGTACAAATCAGAGTAAAGTTAGATAAACCGTTGGCAAAAGATTTTTACAGCATAAAAATCAGCGTTAATGGTGAAGAGTTCCAACCAATGACTGCCGCAGCAACAGAATCAAGGGCATTCTATTTTTATTTCACACTAACAGAAATTGGAGAGCAACAATTTCAAATTAGCTTATTTGATAAAAATGACATTGAAATTGATTCATTGGGCGATAGCTTTACGGTAGTGGAAAATTCTTCAGAATTTGAACCAATAATTCCAACTCCTATTATTCCAAATGTTACGCCAAATACACCTAATGAAGGTACAGCAACATCAGGTTCAAATAAATTCGATGGAAATTGGAATTTAAAGGGAACAGTTGATGGCAGTAATTGTGGAGGTCCCAGTGAATCTCCTGTAATGCCTCTAGGTGTAATGCCTATAAAAGTTACTGGTAATCAAGTCTCTTTTCCGTTTCCAGTTTCACCTTATGGCTCTGTGCCATCATACTCAGCATCGCTGATTGATGAAAATACGATTAGCTACCAAGTGACATTTCCAACAGTTGCACCAGTTGCTGGAATGCCGTCATTTCCTATGCCATCAATTTCTGGACAGTTAACGTATAACAGTGATGGAACTATCTCTCATTTAGAACAGCAATCGACTCCAGCAATGCCAGCAATGCCTGAATTTGGAATACCAGCAACGCCAGCGTGTGTGATGAAGACCACCTCAACTGGAACCAAAATGTAATTATATGTTTTGAAAATACAAAGCCATTTTGGACGTATTTATTTTGGCTTTGTGGGTGTTGAGGATTTTGATTTTGTAGTGGCAATCCTTTGTGGTTGCCCTGATTTTTTGAATTGTGAGGTTTTTATGTTGAAAAGTTACGCCGCAGTTTATAAACAAGGGCATTTGAATTGGTTAGACGATGTGCCTAGCCATTATGATAATGTCCAAGTAATTGTTACGTTTATGGAAACGCCGCAAAAAATACAAGAAAACCAAAAACAGCGGGTATTGCAACAGGCGTGGGGCTGTGTAAAACAAACAAAATCTATCGAACAAATTGATTTTGATATTGCACAAATGCGTTCCGAATGGGATAGAGAATGATGCGAATGCCGAATAATACGGTGATTGATACCAACATTCTCATTTATTACCTGAATAAACAATTGCCCGAATCGGTAAAGATGCAACTTGATGAAATGATTTTATCGGGAAGTTCGATGTCGATTATCACGAAAATCGAAGTGTTAGGCTGGCAAGGTCACGACAAAGAATCTCTTGAAAAAGCGCGTGGGTTGTTGTCGCTATTTGAAGAATTTGCATTAAATCAAGTTATTGCGGACTACTGCATTCAATTACGCATGGATTACAAAATCAAACTGCCTGATGCCATTATCGCGGCAACTGCTTTGGTAAATGACAAAGTTTTAGTCACACGAAATGTCGATGATTTTGTGAAAGTGAAAGGTTTAGAAGTATTTAATCCGTTGTAATACTTTATTTTTTGTTATGGAATTTTTATGAAAAAATTTTTATCTCTGTTGTTACTTTTACCCGCGACCAGTTTTGCCGCGCCACAAATTTTTGAACACGTTTTGTCAAACGGCTTAAAAATTTTGGTGCAAGAAGACCATCGTTCGCCTGTTGTCGTGTCGCAAGTTTGGTATAAAGTGGGTTCAAGCTATGAACCGAATGGCATCACGGGCATTTCGCACATGCTTGAACATACTATGTTCAAAGGCACAGACAAACATCCAGCGGGTGAATTTTCACGCATCATTGCAGAAAATGGTGGTGAAGAAAATGCGTTCACAGGGCAAGATTACACCGCGTATTTTCAAACGATGGCGGCATCAAAATTAGCGGTAAGTTTTGAATTGGAAGCTGACAGAATGCGCTATTTGCACATTTTGCCTGAAGAATTAAAAAAAGAACTCGAAGTTGTCACCGAAGAACGCCGAATGCGTACCGAAGATAATCCGCAAGCGAAAATGGCAGAACAATTTGCCGCGATGGCTTACACGAGTAGCCCGTATAAACACCCGATTATTGGTTGGCAAACCGATATTGCGGCTTATACTGCGCCAGATTTACAAGCGTGGTATCAACGTTGGTATGCGCCGAATAATGCCACGTTGGTGGTGGTTGGCGATGTGAAAACCGCTGACGTTTTTGCGTTAGCTCAACAGTATTTTGGCGATTTGAAAACCAGCGAAATTTTGCCGCTCAAACCTCAAACAGAAGCTCCACAAATTGGCGTTCGCAAAATGACGGTCAAAGTTCCCGCGAAATTGCCATCGGTTTTATTGGGTTATCACGTTCCAACATTGAAAACCGCCAAAGATGAATCCGAAGCCTACGCGTTGGAAGTGTTAGCAGGTGTTTTAGATGGTGGCAGCAGTGCGCGTTTGAGTAGCTCGTTAATTCGAGGCAAGCAAATCGCCGTCGAAGCCAATGCAGGTTATAACTTAACGTCTCGGCTAGATGATTTATTTGAACTGGAAGGCACACCAGCAGAAGGTAAAACCGTTTGGGATATTGAAGCGGCTTTGAAAGAAGAAATTGCAAAACTACAAACCAAACTCGTTGAACCCGCCGAATTACAACGCATTAAAGCGCAAGTGTTAGCCAGCGAAGTTTATCAACGCGATTCAAATTTTTATCAAGCCATGCAACTCGGAATGCTTGAAACTGTTGGTTTGGGTTGGAAAAAAGAAGGTGAATATGTAGCAAAAATCAATCAAGTCACAGCGGAACAAGTTCGGAATGTGGCGCGAAAATATCTGATTGATGACCATTTGAATGTTGCTTATTTAGAACCACAAAAAATTAACGTTGCGAAAAAATAAACGGTTAATTAGGCGTTATTTCATCATCATTCAAATAACAACCTGAATCTTCTGCCCAATAATTTCCAGTTGTTTGTGCCGCACGGACGCGAGTATTGCCATTACAAATCGGTTGATAATGGCAAGTTTTACAACGTCCTTCGAGTGGACGCGGTGAACTTTTCAAACCTGCCATTAACGGGTCGCGAGTATCTTGCCAAATTTCAGAGAAGGGGCGGTCTTTCACATTGCCCAAATTGTAATGCCACCAAAATGTGTCGGGATGAACATTGCCAAGATTATCGATATTCGCCACATTCACCCCCGACGAATTACCGCCCCATTGTTCTAATTTAGCTTGAATATGCGCGGCTTTTTCAGGAAATCGAGCGCGTACCCAATGCAAGAAATAAACAGCATCAGCATCATTGTTGCCCGTGACAAATTCGCGCTCTTTGCCTTCCAACTCCCAGCGATAACAAGTTTCAAACAATAAATCCATTGCGTCGCGTGTCATCGTGAAATGCGCGTCATCGCCTCGATTTTTATTACCGCGTCCGCCATAATTCAAATGTGACAAATAAAATTTATCAATGTTGTAATCGTCCATCAATTGCAACATCGCGGGAAAATCATGTGCGTTCGATTGCGTTAAAGTGTAGCGAATGCCGACTTTAATACCTTTTTCTAAACACAATTCGATACCACGCAATGCTTGATTAAACGAACCTTTCGAGCGTCGAAACGCGTCGTGTGTGTCTTGAATGCCATCCAAACTCACGCCAATATACGAATAATTTATGGCTGCAATTTGGTTGATATTTTCGGGTGAAATCTTTGTGCCGTTACTCGACAACGCAACATAAAAAACCATGTCTTTGGCGCGTTGTGAAATAGCAAAAATATCAGGATGTAACAAGGGTTCGCCGCCCGATAAAATCAACACGGGAACTTTAAACGCTTTTAAATCGTCCATCGCCGTGTAAATTTCAGGCGTAGTCAGTTCGTTTGGAAAATCTTTGTCTGCCGATGTGGTGTAACAATGTTGGCAGATTAAATTGCAACGCCGAATTAAATTCCAAATCACCACAGGCGCGAGTGGTTTTCGTGTCGGTTTTATTGGCGTGGGCGCAATCACTTCGCGCATATATTGGCTAAGTCTAAACATAATTTTAAGGCTGCAATGTATGAATTAAATCGGGATATTTTTTCAAAGTTTCAGTTTGAACAAATCCTAATTGTCCCGCTCGATAAGCGTGCGAATAAACCAAGACATCTTTTGGCAATTTTTCGGAATCGACCAAAACAAATCCATCCGAATGTTCTTGTACCCAAGTTTGTAAAGTTTCTGGCGAATTCAAAAGCGTCATCGGCTGTGTTAATCGTCCGTGAAATTGAAATTGATCGTGATATTTACCCGTATAAAATGCCACAGGTTTATTTTTCGACACGTTGTGGGCAATTTTTTCAGCAATCGGTTTTGTGTCAAAACGTTCGGCATACACATTCAGATAACTCGCTGCTATCAATGTCGGCGCAGCAATCGAAAGGATACAAGTGTAAAAAATGATTTGGCGTATATTTGTTTGATTGGAACAAATCACAAAAAACAGCATGATTTCTAATATAGCCCCCCAAATTGGATTAAATCCATTTAACGCTTTATTCCAATGATAGACGGTATTCAACGCGGGAAATAAACCTAAAATCACAGCGATAAAAGCAAAAATAAACCAAACGTAGAAATACGACTTTTGCCATTTTTGAATATCTTTTATTTCATCAGCGGCACGCGCTAACAATAACGCCAACGCTGGAATCAAAGGCAACAAATAATGAATCCGTTTGCCACTCACTAATGAAAACATCAAAAAAACGGGTAATGCCCACGCGATACAAAATCGCACGCCAGTATCGTTTAACGTCAGTTGTTTAGCACCTTGCCACAGCGGTTTGAAAAATATCCATGGCAATAATAACAACGGCAAACGTTCTAAATACCAATACCACGGTAATTGATGTGCGAAAGACTTCACTAATCGTCCGCTGGTTTGTCCGAGAAAAATTGCATTTCGATAATCTTCACCGCCCGAAATTCCTGCTGGAATTGCCCACGCTAACGCCAAACTTGCGCCAATAAAAATCGCGGCAACTAATTTTAAATACCACTCGTGCCACCGAAAATCAGCCGTTTTATTCTGCAACCACCACGGTGCAAGCAATGCCACAGGTAAAATTTGCAATAACACAACAGGTCCTTTGCTTAATACGCCACCTCCGATTGCAAAGCCAAGTAAAAACACGTCACGCCACGAATTTGAACGCGACAATTTTAATAAACTAAAAATTGCCAATAAAACAAAAAATGCCAACAGCATATCGAACATCGTCAATGTGCTGAAAATCAACCAAAACGATGTGCCAAGTAAAATGAACGGCGTAATTTCTGCGATTTGCGATCGTTCACGCCATAATTCACGAGCGATTGAACCTGATAATAATGTCGAACCTAGCGCAAATAATGGCGAAATTAAACGCGGAGTCCATTCATTAACGCCAAAAATCCACCAACTAAGTTGCATCAACCAAAATAACAGCGGCGGTTTATGGCTATAAGTTTCACCGTTGAGATGTGGCACTAAAAAATCACCACGCTGCCACATTTCCCACGCCACACCAACATAACGAGTTTCGTCGATAGGCATTAACGGGCGAATCGTTAAATTTATAGCAATCAGAATCGCCCATAAAATCAAAATTTGAATCATAATTTGTTTTGTTGAATTTTCATTTGTTTCAATTTTACCTTCAAAATCGCGATTGCATCTAAAACTATAGAATGCCATGATTTGCGTCACTTTAATTCAATCTATAAAAACCTTATGAGTAATCAATTTTCGCGTATTTTAGTTGTTGATGATGAACCCGATATTCGCCATTTATTAGGCGAAATTTTAGAAGACGAAGGCTATCAAGTCAGTATGGCTGAAAATGCTAGCGTCGCGAAAGAGTTAAAAATTTCGACTAAACCCGATTTGATTTTGCTTGATATTTGGATGCCTGACACAGACGGGATTACCTTGTTAAAGGAATGGCTCGCCGAAGAAAAAACATTGTGTCCTGTCATTATGATGTCTGGACATGGTTCTGTTGAAGCCGCTGTTGAAGCGACACGATTAGGTGCGTTCGACTTTTTAGAAAAACCATTGTCGTTGGCAAAATTATTATTACTTGTCGAAAAAGCCTTAGAAGCAGGTCAACAAAATGCAGGTTTGCGTCCCACGATTCATATTGATATTGAGCCTACAGGAAAAAGTATAGCGGTTGCGCGAACCAAAGAACAATTGAAACGTCTCGCGCAGCATGACACGCGTGTTTTATTTGTTGGTGAGGCGGGCGTTGGCAAAGAACTCTATGCGCGATATTTGCACAATCACAGCGCACACAAAAATGGCGCGTTTATCAACGTTGCGGTCGGCAGCATTTCACCTGAAAATTCAGCAGTTGAGTTTTTTGGCAAAGAAGACGGACATCGAATTTATCAAGGATTACTCGAACGTGCGAATAATGGCACGTTATTTTTGGGCGAAATTGGCGACATGGATAAAGAAACCCAATTGCGTTTATTGAGCGCGTTGGAATCGAGTTCATTTTTACGAGTAGGTGGCAGTGAAGCAGTGAATGTAAATGTTCATGTGATGGCTTCAACACGCATGGCGTTAGATGAAGAAGTGCGTTTGGGACGATTTCGACATGAGCTTTATTATTTGCTCAATGAAGTAACGTTAACGATTGCTCCGTTGCGTGAACACAGCGAAGACGTACCTGCATTATTGAATTCTTATGTGGATTATTTTGTAACGCATGAAAAATTACCATTTAGACGTTTTTCGATGGCTGCACAAAATTATTTACGCAATTACAGCTGGCGTGGCAATGTCCGTGAACTCAAAAATGTGGTGCAACGCTTGATGATTTTGGGCGTAGGTGAAGCAATTGAGTTAGATGAGGTAAAAAATACAGTGGGGAGAATTAGTGGTGATTCGATGATGATGTCATCTGTCCCAGAATTTTTTAATTTGCCACTAAAAGAAGCGCGTGATCATTTTGAAAAAGCCTATTTGGAATATCATTTTGAAAAAACAGGTGGCAGCGTGGCGAAATTATCGGCTGCTGTTGGCATGGAGCGAACACATTTATATCGAAAATTGCATTCGCTTAATATCAAACTATGAACGATGCGCGGTTGTTATATAAGTGTTTACTGGTCTATAATAGCCACCATAAGAACCAGCTGTAAAAGTTGGTGATTTACTTAATTTTCGCTCTCAATTATTGAGATTTTTGGTAGAAATAAAAAAATGAAAACATTTAGCGCAAAACCCGCAGAAGTAAAACGTGATTGGTATGTGGTTGATGCGGAAGGTAAAACGTTAGGTCGTTTAGCTTCTGAAATCGCACTTCGCCTTCGTGGAAAACATAAACCTGAATACACGCCACACGTTGACACTGGTGATTACATCATCGTGGTAAATGCTGAAAAAATTGGCGTAACAGGCAATAAAGAAAAAAACAAACTTTACCAACATCACACAGGTTATATCGGTAACTTGAAAACAACGACGTTAGGTAAATTAAGAAAAACCTTCCCAGATCGTATTCTAACGACAGCTGTAAAAGGTATGTTACCGAACAATCCATTGGGTCGTGCGATGTTTAAAAAGTTGAAAGTGTATGCTGGTGCAGAACACGAGCATCAAGCACAACAACCTAAAGTTTTAGAATTATTTGTGAGTAAATAAACATGGCTGCAACTCAATACTATGGTACAGGTCGTCGTAAAAGTGCAACTGCTCGCGTTTATGCAGTGGCGGGAACAGGCAAATTTACTGTCAACAACAAAGAATTAGACGTTTATTTTGGTCGTAAAACGGATCAAATGGTTTCAACTCAACCGCTTGAATTGCTTGAGATGATGGGTAAATTCGATGTCAACGTTTTCGTAAAAGGCAGTGGTCCTTCTGGTCAAGCTGGCGCGATTCGTCACGGTTTAACTCGTGCGTTGATGGTTTATGATGAAACATTGCGTCCTGAATTAAGAAAAGCAGGTTTTGTAACGCGTGATTCGCGTGAAGTCGAACGTAAAAAAATCGGCTTACACAAAGCGAGAAAACGTCCACAATACTCAAAACGTTAATCGTTTTGGCTTGTTGTGTTGGGTTTTTACTCAACACAGTGGCACGAATAAAGGGCTGCATTTTAAGATGTAGCCCTTTTTTTATGGTTCAATTCTAAAATCACGAGGTTTTTATGACGATTTCAATCGTTGTTCCTGTTCATAATGAAGCTGAAAATATCACTCCGCTATTAAACGAAATCATTGCGACTTTACAAAATTTTGCTGACTATGAAATTATTTATATCAATGACGGCAGTAGCGATAACACGTTAGAAATTTTAAAAACAGCTCAACAAACGATTCCAAATCTGCGCGTTTTTCATCATGAAAAAAGCTGTGGACAAAGTGCTGCAATTTACACAGGCATCAAAGCTGCGAAATTTCCTGTAATTGCAACACTTGATGGTGATGGACAAAATAATCCAGTTGATATTCCGAATTTATACGCGCAATTACAATCGCAACGCGAAACTAATTTAAAACTTGCTATGATTGCAGGTTGGAGAAATCAGCGTCACGATTCCGCATGGCGATTATTTTCGTCGAAATTTGCTAACGGTATTCGCTCACGATTATTAGGTGATGCTACGCCAGACACGGGTTGTGGCTTGAAAGTTTTTTTGCGCGATGCCGCTTTACAACTCCCCTTTTTTGATCATTACCATCGTTTCTTACCTGCGTTAATGCTTCGTTCGGGCTATCAAGTTGTTTCTATTCCTGTTACGCATCGCGCCAGAGAACGCGGCGTTTCTAATTACGGCACACTTGACCGTCTATGGGTTGGAATTAGCGATATTGCGGGCGTAATTTGGTTAAAAACAAGAATGAAACTTACCGAGGTTAGCGAAATTGAACGTTAATATCAGTCAAGAAACTATTTGGTTGGGGATTGGATTTTTAGGGCAGGCATTATTTTCAGCGCGCTTTATTATTCAGTGGCTTAAAAGTGAAAAAGCAAAAAAAAGTGTTTTTCCTGTCGCATTTTGGTATTTCAGCATTGGCGGTGGACTAACTTTATTGGCATACGCAATTTATCGCCAAGACCCTGTTTTTATTTTAGGACAAGCGAGCGGCTTATTTATTTATGCTCGCAATTTGTATTTTGTATTTAACGAAAAAAACACTGACGAAAAGACTGAATCAAGTTAAAAAGACGCTGCGAATAATTGCCCCAATGCCAAACCTCCGTCATTGGGCGGCACATTTTGATGTGTGTAAACAGAAAAATTTGCAGCTGTTAATTCGACAAAAATCTTTGTGGTGAGTTGTGCATTTTGAAAACAGCCACCACTTAAAACGATATTTTTTTGATTCGCTCGTTGAGCAATTTCAAGGCTAATTTTTGCCAACGTATTATGAAATTTTGCTGCACAATAATTGGTCAATTGCGATTTTTTATCTGTTAAAAGTTGCTCAATCATCGGCTTCCAATCAATTATTTTTTCTTTTATTTCAAACGTATAAAAATCATTCGTTTTAGATTTTGCAGCGCATGATTCCAGCAACATTGCCGCGTGACCTTCGTATTGATTAACGTGGCAAATCTCCAATAAACTCGCCACTGCATCAAATAAACGTCCAACACTGCTAGTCTTTGGGCAATTCAAATTTTTAGTCAAAGCGATTTTTAATATAGTTTTTTCAGTTTGCGAAAAATCAAAATCCATCTTTTCAAAAGCCACTTCGCCATAACAACAAAACAACAAACCTAATGCTGCGCGACGTGGTTCTTGAATCGCTTTCGAGCCGCCAACTAATGGAAATGGGTGAAAATAGGCGAAACGTTCAAAACCTTTTTCATCAATTAGCAAAAACTCTCCACCCCAAATCGTGCCGTCCAAACCAAAACCCGAACCATCAAAAACAATTCCTAACGCGGGTGGCAACACATTATTTTCAGCCATACACGAAAGCGCGTGGGCGTAATGATGTTGCACAGCGTGTTTTTCGATATTTAAATTTGCCGCAAACTGACTGCTCACATAATCGGGATGCAAATCGTGCATCACTCGCAACGGTTCAAAAGCATAAGATTTTTGTAAATCCGCGAGTATTTTTTCAAATTGCTTGCGCGTCGCTTCGGAATCCAAATCGCCTAAATGCTGACTTAAAATCGTTTGATTATTATGACTAATCGCAATGGTGTTTTTCATTTGTCCACCGACAGCAAGCGTGTTTGGCATAATTGCATTTATTTTTATTGGCAATGGCGCAAAGCCACGCGCACGTCGAAAAACCGTCATTTTTCCATTGATTTCTCGCGCAATCGAATCATCGAGCGGGCGTAAAATCGCACGATTGTGAACCAAAAAATAATCGGCAATATCGGCTAATTTTTCCAACGCTTGCGTGTTATCAATACAAATTGGTTCGTTGGAACGATTCCCACTCGTCGCAACAATCGGCGAATTAAAATCATGCAACAGCAAGTGATGCAACGGAGAATATGCCAGCATCACGCCGAGCAACGATTGTTGCGGAGCGACGGATTTGGCAATATCGGAAAATTCACGACGTTTTAATAAAACGATTGGCGCAGCAGATGAGGTGAGGGCGGATTGTTCGAGTTCTCTGATGTCGCATAACAAATGCGCGGCGGCTAAATTTTTAACCATTAACGCAAATGGTTTCATTGGGCGTTTTTTTCGTTCGCGCAAACGCTGAACTGCTGTTTCATTTGTCGCATCGACAACTAATTGATAACCACCAATACCTTTTAACGCAATGATTTTTCCTGCTTTTAATGCTTTAACCGCCGATTCCAAAGCGTCTTCTTTTTCAGCGATAAAATTTCCAAAATTATCCAAAAAAGAAAGTTGAACACCACACGTTGGACAGGCAATGGTTTGTGCGTGAAAACGGCGATTGTCTATTGTTCGATATTCGCTTTCACAATCCAAACACAAAATAAATTTTGCCATGCTGGTGTTTTCGCGGTCATAAGGTTGGCGCGTCGCGATGCTGTAACGTGCGCCACAACTGCAACAACTGGTGAACGGATAACGAAAATAACGACTTTTTGGATTGAAAATATCTTCAACGCATTCGGGACACGTCGCAATATCGGGCAATGAAAAAGCAAAAGTTCGAGAATTAGAAACACTGGGGGAAATTTCAAATTGATTGAAATTTTGTAACGGCTCAGAAGTAATTTTTAAATAGTGAATTTCCGCAAATGGCGGTAATTCATTTTGAAGTGCATCGAAAAATTCTTGCTGTTGAATTTGTAAACCTTCAACTGAAATTAAAACGCCTGTTGATGTGTTTTTAATCCCCCCATTTTGTAAAAATCGCGTCGCTAAACGTGCCACAAATGGACGAAATCCAACGCCTTGTACAAAGCCTTGGATTTCAATTTGTGAATGAACGAACATGAAAATTTACAATACTCAAATGGGGAAAAATAATTTAAATATCGTGCCTTCACCTAATGTTGAATCAACAATAATATGACCATTCGATTGATGCACTATGCCGCTAACCACCGAAAGTCCTAAGCCGACACCATCGCCAACAGGTTTTGTGGTGAAAAATGGATCAAATACTTTCGCGGCTGTTTCGCAATCCATTCCACTGCCATTATCCGATACTCTTAATTTGATAAATGAGCCGCTTATTTCATTGCCGCAAGCTGCACAGTGCAATTCATCTAATTGAGTCATTTGTAATGAAATTTCCACCCGTCCACTTGGAATATCTTTGATGGTGTAATGTGCATTGTTCACTAAATTGGTCACGATTTGATTTAATGCGGTCGAATCTATTTCGATATTTTTTGCACACGATGACAGCGTTAAGGTCGTTTTCGCTTTATCCGTCGCATCTAGCGTTGATAAAACATCATTGATAATGTCCGCTGTCGATTTAACATCCATTTTTTTTATTTCGTTCAAATCATGCTGATTGCAATAAACAAGCATTTTTTGAATTAAATTAGTCGCTTTTTTGACTCCTTTTTCAACCGCAGATAAATTTTGACCTAAATCGTCTTTGCAATTGTCATCTTGAATATCTTCAAGAATCATTTTGCTTATTTCAGTGTAACCACTGATAACACCTAAAATGTTATTAAATTCGTGTGCAACGCCCGCCGTTAATTGCCCCATGCTGCTCACTTTTTGCAGATGTAGTAATTGATTACGCAATTTTTCGGCGGTGGCGCGTTGTTTATCTTGTGCCATTTTAATCGTCAAATGCCGTTTGATTCTGGCTAATGTGACTTCGGCTTGAATTGGTTTTGTAATGTAATCGACTGCACCCAGTGTAAAACCAGAAATTTCATCATCAACTTCGTTTTTAGCTGTCAGAAAAATAATCGGAATATCAGCGGTTTTTGGGTCGGCTTTCAAAAGTTCGCACACTTCATAACCGTCCATTTCAGGCATCATAATATCCAAAAGAATCAAATCAGGCGGTGAATCTGAACGGGCGATTTTCAAACCTTTTTCACCCCGATTTGCAACTTTAACGATATATTTATCTTCGAGCAAATTACTCATAATAATAAGATTGTCGGGCGTATCATCAACGACAAGAATCGTTGCTTTGTCGGTATTTTCGTTAGTTGAAGACATTGTTTTCCTCTAAATAATTTTATTATTTTTTTGTAGTTAAATTTCAAGTTCTGTAATACGTTCTTCGAGAAACTCTAGGGCTTCATCTAAATCAAATTGTTTTACAGCACGATCTATTTTTGAAAATGCTTTCGCACCCAAAATAAAATGCAATAAATCAAGATTATCATCAATTAGCGCACCCGATTTACTGCTGTCAGCCGCGAGTAATTCTTTTAATTGTCTAATAACTTCAGGAGCTTTGCTTGCATCAATGGTTTTTACAATATGCGCTTCTTCAGCGGGCAATCCCTTTTTTATTTTAGCAACCATTGCATCAAGCATTTCTGAAAATACGGTAAGTTTAACGTCAATGTTGTTAATCTCACCACTGCGAATCATATTTTCTAATTCTTCTGCCGTACTTTGTAAAAGTGTTGCCCCTATATTTCCGCTCATGCTTTTAAGTGTATGGACAAGACGCTCTGCCGTCGAATAATCACCCGCACTCAAAGCCGTTCTAATTTCTGCTACTGCGGTATCTTGATTGCCGATATATTTGCGTAATATATTCAAATAAAGTGTTCTATTACCTAATACACGCTGCAAACCAAGTTCCACATCAAGATTTTCAATAATTAACAAATCATTCAAATTGATTTCTGGCGAGGATTTTTCAGGGTTGGTTTGTTGTTCAGATTCAATTATTTCACCAACACCATCACGCGGTTTAATCCATGTAAGCAACGCATTGAATAATTCTTCGGGATCAATCGGTTTTGAAATATGGTCTTGCATTCCCGCACTTAAACATTTTTCTTTATCTTCTGATCTTGCATTTGCGGTCATGGCAATAATCGGTAACGCATCTAAATCTGTATTTTTACGAATTTCGATAGTCGCCGCCACGCCGTCCATCACAGGCATTTGCATATCCATTAATACGATGTCGTAATGCTTGATACCAACCATATCAATGGCTTCTTGACCGTTGTTTGCAATATCTAAATCAAAATTACCAAACTCTAATAAACCACACGCGACTTCTTGATTGAGTTCATTATCTTCGGTAAGTAGAATTGCTGCTCTTTTGATAGCCGTTAAACTTTCTATCAAATTTGATGTATTTCGTTTTGTATTTGGTTGTTTAACTTCTTCGCCTTTAAACGCCCGCATAATCGAATTCAGCAATGTGGAAGAATTGACTGGTTTTGTCAAAATACATTCCACGCCGACTTTCGCCGCATCATCGACAACATCATCACGCCCATAAGCCGTTACCATAACGATTTTTGGAATTTGCTCTAGTTCAAGTAAATGGATATTACGCGCCGTTTCCAAGCCGTTCATTTTTGGCATTTTCCAATCAATAAAAACAATATCGAAAGGTTTGTGATTTTTTGCAGCGAGTTCAATCGCCTTTATGGCTTCATTACCTGATTCTGCTTGCGTCACAAGGAAAGACAGATGATTCAGTTGGTCAGACAATACTTGACGAGCAGTGAAATTATCATCGACAACGAGGGCTTTATAACCCCGCAAATCCATTGTGGATTTTTGGACAATTTCACCTTCTTTAATACGGTTTAATTTTGCGGTGAACCAAAAAGTGCTGCCTTTTCCTAATTCACTTTCAACACCAACGTCACCACCCATTAACTGCGCGAGCTGTTTAGAAATCGCAAGTCCCAAACCTGTCCCGCCATATTTACGACTGGTTGATGTATCGGCTTGTTGGAAAGATTGAAATAATCGTCCTTTTTGTTCTTCTGTTAAACCAATGCCTGTATCGCGTACACCGAAATGTACCAAAACATCATCTGTATTATTTTCTTCAAGGCGAACTTCAATGACAATTTCACCTTTTTCGGTAAATTTCACCGCATTGTTGGCGTAATTAATCAGGATTTGCCCCAAACGCAATGGATCGCCCATTAAATGGCGTGGCACATCAGGCGATATATCGAAAATGAGTTCCAACTCTTTGTCATTTACTTTTTCGGCAATTAAATTAGTGACATTAGTAAGGACTTTATCCATAAAGAAATCAGTCGATTCAATCGTCAATTTTCCTGCGTCAATCTTAGAAAAATCCAAAATATCGTTAATAATGCCAAGTAAATGTTGGCTTGAACTGTTGATTTTTTTGATATAATTCAGCTGGCGCGGCGTTAAATCAGTTTTCATCATTAAATATGACATACCGATAACCGCATTCATCGGTGTGCGAATTTCATGACTCATATTCGCTAGAAAATCTGTTTTAGCTTGTCCCGCTTCTTCGGCGAGTTCTTTAGCAAGTTGTAGTTTTTTTTCAGCATTTTTTGATTCGGTTATATCCTGAATCACGCCGCACACTTCAACGAAATTATTATCGTCATCGCGTATTACGTTACCAATCGCGTGAACCCAAATCACTCGACCGTCAATGGGGCGCATGTAAGGATAAATACAGTCATAAGAAGACCCTACGCCTGAAAATGCGTCATCGAAATTCTTTTTGACATGGCGAGCAATATCTTCATCAACAATGCTAATCGGTGATAACCAATCATCGTCATTAAGATTATCTGGATCTGCGCCCAAAATAGAGGAGGCACGTTCAGAAGAAACATAAAAAAAGCCTTTTTCAGTTAACGTCGCGTGCCAATAACCTGAGTGGGTTAAATCCAATGCCGTTTCAGAAAGGAATTGGTCGCGTTTGATTTTTTGTTCAATCGCTTTTCGTTCTGTAATGTCGCGCACTGATACGCAAATGCAAACGCCTTTTCCATCAAGCGCGGGCAATTTCGACAATCCTAAATCAACAGGAAATTCTGAGCCATCTTTACGAACGCCGTGTAATGTCATGTAACCAACACCCATTTGACGACTTTCGCCATTTTTTGTTGCCGCGCCCGATTGAACATAACCATCACGATGTTTGTGATGTCCACCACGCACATTTTGTGGTACTAAAATTTCAACAGGTTGACCCACCAATTCATCGGCTTGATAACCAAAAATATCTACGATTTTTGGATTGGTTAACACAATCAAACCATTTTCATCGGTAATCAATAAACCATCTGGCGATGAATCCACAATACTGCGATACCAACGTTCGGTCGCTTTAAGTTGGATTTGTTTTTCCGCCATTTCAATCGATTGCTGCTTCATAATCGCAGCTTGTTTTTGGGTTTCTTCTAATAATCGTTGCGTGTGCAGTGTGCGCTCCATCATTTCCAAATTCATCGCAAGCAATGGAATAATGGCATCTAAAAGCGCAATTTCTCGTTCGTTAAATGTATTGAATGACGCTAATTCAATAACACCCAAAAGACAATCCATGTGCATAATTGGCGTGATGAGCAAACATCGCGGTAACGCATTTCCCAACGCAGAATTGATTTTGACGTAATCGGAAGGCAAATTTTCAATCTTGATTTGGCGTTTTTCTTTCGCACATTGCCCAACTAATCCTTCACCAATTTCGAGTTGATAACTTGAATGTTTCTTATTGGCTCGTAGACCATAACCACCGATTAAAGTCAGCTGCTCATTCTCACCCAATATATAAAACGCCCCTTGCCCGATATTCAAAGGTGCCGCGATTTCGGAGAGAAGCGTTTGTGCTAAGTCAGCAAAGTTTTTTGTTTGATAAATCGAAGATGTAATTTGCGTTACTTGCGACTTAATCCAATTTTGTTCTTCAAGACGAGCAAGTGTGCTTTCAAATTCACCTTGTAATTGCTCAAAAAGTTTTGAAAGCATTTTAGAAACATTTTTTTCGTCAGTAGATTGAGTCGATTGCATGATTAAAGTCTGTCTATCCATAATCGGTTAAATTAGTGGAGCTATTATATACTCAACGTCGCCAGCGCGTTGAACCATCAGGTGAATCTTCTAAAATGATATTTTTAGCTTTTAATTCATCACGGATTTGATCTGCTAATGCCCAATTTTTCGCTTTTTTTGCGTCAACTCGCGCTTGAATTTGAGCATCAATTTCAGCATCGTCATTATTTCCCGATTTTAAAAAGACTTCCGAATCACTTTGTAATAAACCTAAAACATTTGCCAATGATTTCAACGTTGCCGCTAAAACGGGCGATTTAGTTTTATTCAATTCACGCGCCACATCGAACAAAACCGCTAACGCAACAGGCGTATTAAAATCATCATTCATCGCTTGTTCAAAACGATTTTTAAATTCCAAATCTATGTCAGTTTCAATAATTTCAACATCACGCAATGCGGTATAAAGTCGCGTCAAACCTGCTGCTGCATCGTTTAATGATTCATCAGAATAATTTAATGGGCTACGATAATGGCTGGTCAAAATAAAGAAACGGATAATTTCAGGACGATATTGTTTTAACACTTCGCGAACGGTGAAAAAATTACCAAGTGATTTCGACATTTTTTCTTCGTTGATTCGCACAAAACCGTTGTGCATCCACAAATTCACAAACTTTTCCCCCGTCGCGCCTTCAGATTGAGCGATTTCATTTTCATGATGCGGAAATTGCAAATCCATGCCGCCGCCGTGAATATCAAATGAATTTCCTAAACAACACGTTGACATCGCAGAGCATTCAATATGCCAACCAGGACGACCATTTCCCCACGGTGATTCCCAAAATGGTTCGTCTGCTTTTGCCATTTTCCACAACACAAAATCCATCGGATTACGTTTTGCTAAATCGACATCAACTCGTTCGCCTGCTTGTAAATCGTCTAAATTTTTACCTGATAATTGCCCGTAATTTTTAAATTTTTCAACCGCATAAAACACATCGCCATTCGTGCCAACATACGCAAATTCATTGGCAATCAGTTTTTCAATCATCGAAATAATGTCAGGAATTGAAGTCGTTGCTCGCGGCTCAATATCGACGGGTAAAACCAATAATGCCCGTTCATCTTCGTGCATGGCATCAATAAATCGTTCAGTTAATGCGTGAAAATCTTCGCCATTTTCATTGGCGCGGTGAATAATTTTGTCGTCAATGTCGGTGATATTTCGCACATAAGTCACGTCGTAATTTGAATAACGTAAATAGCGCACAATGGTATCGAAAACCACCATCACACGAGCGTGACCAACGTGGCAATAATCATAAACGGTCATGCCGCAAACATATAAACCGACTTTTCCAGCAATACGCGGTGTGAAAATTTCTTTTGAGCGGGTCAGGGTGTTGTAGATTTTCAGCATTCTGTTTAAACCAAGTAAATGTGTAAAGATAAGGCAATTTAACAAGTCGATACTTCTATTTCAAGTTAAAAACGCCTAAAATTCACGCTCTTAAAACATTCTCAAGGAAACAAATGCGTAACTTATTACTCTCGATGTTGTTTCTTTTCACGACAACAACGGCTTTTGCCACGGAAAATAAAATGACTCACCAAAAAGTTAAACTCACCACGTCAATGGGCGACATCACGATTCAACTCAATTCAGAAAAAGCACCAATTAGTTCTGCAAATTTCTTAACCTATGTAAAAGAAGGCTTTTATAACGGCACCATTTTTCACCGTGTGATTAAAGGATTTATGGCGCAAGGTGGTGGTTTCGATACTAGCTTTAACCAAAAAGAAGTTCACGCGCCGATTGAAAATGAAGCCGATAACGGTTTGAAAAATACACGCGGTTCAATTGCAATGGCGCGTACCAATGTTCCAAACTCTGCAACCGCGCAATTTTTTATCAATTACAAAGACAACGATTTTTTAAATCACACAGGTAAAAATGCCAGCGGTTGGGGTTATGCGGTATTTGCAGAAGTCATTGAAGGCATTGACATTGTAGATAAAATGGCAGCTGAACCGACTGGAACCCGTGCAGGACATCAAGACGTTCCAAAAACTGACATCGTGATTGAAAAAGCTGAAATCATCGAATAATGATTTTATTCATTTCTGACCTACATTTATCGTTTGATAAACCTAAAATCACGCGCCATTTCGTCCATTTTTTAAGAACAAAAGCACGCGAAGCCCGCACGGTTTATATTTTGGGTGATTTATTTGATGCGTGGGTCGGCGATGATGATTTTACGGCACCGAACGCTAAAATTCGTCGAGAACTAAAACGATTAACTGATTCAGGTGTGATGGTTTATTTACAACGCGGCAATCGTGATTTTTTAATTGGCGAACGATTTGCCCGTGGAACAGGCGTGATTTTGTTGGATGATTACGCAGTGATTGATTTAGAAGGTGAGCGCACATTATTAACGCATGGTGATTTATTGTGCAGCGATGATGTTCCGTATCAAACTTTTCGTACCAAATCGCGCACATCGGAATGGCAACAAAATGTACTTTCAAAACCATTATGGTTGCGCTTGTGTGTTGCGCGTTGGTATCGAATTCGTAGTTTTTGGCATAAACAACAAAAATCGGATTACATGATGGACGTGAATCAAACGACCATCGAAAACATCATGCAGCAACATCAATGCACCCGTTTAATTCACGGTCATATCCACCGACCAGCTAAACATGAATTCATGTTAAATGGTCAAAAAGCACAGCGTTTTGTGTTGTCAGATTGGACTAACGACGGCGGTGCAGTGTTAAGTTTTGGAGGTGAAAAGTGAGTAAGCGCAAATCAGGGTTAAATGTTCATGGCATTATTTTGTTGGATAAGCGTTTAGGCATTTCATCAAATAAAGCATTGCAAGAAGTTCGACGTTTATTTAATGCCAATAAAGCAGGACACACGGGCAGTTTAGATCCTCTCGCAACGGGTTTATTACCGCTGTGTTTTGGCGAAGCGACCAAAGTTTCAGCCTTGATGCTCGATGATGACAAGCGTTATCAAGTCACAATCAAACTTGGCATCATGACTGATACAGGTGATGCGGAAGGGCAAGTTATCGAAACTAAACCTGTGCCGACGTTGTCAAGTGAGCAAATTCAAACCTGTTTGTCGAAATTCACTGGCGCACAAGCGCAAGTGCCACCGATGTATTCTGCATTAAAACATAACGGCAAAAAACTATACGAATTGGCGCGTGACGGCATTACGATTGAACGAGAACCGCGAAACATCACAATTTATGAAATAAACTTGCTCGAATTCACACCTGAAACGTTGACCTTAGACGTTGCCTGTTCAAAAGGGACTTATATTCGCTCACTCGCCGAAGATATTGGACATGGTTTGGGTTGCGGCGGAACAGTAACGGCGTTACGAAGAACGCAAGCGGGACAGTTTCATTTGCATGAAGCGAAAACGATTGAGCAACTCGCTACGATGACTTCGGACGAATTACACACGAGTTTGATGGCGGTTGATAAACCGTTAGAAAACTTATTAGCGATTCATTTATCACCTGAACAAAAACTAGCTATTTGTCACGGTCAAGCGATTGATTTTAAAACTAATGAAAGCAAACAGAATGTCCGTTTATATGCAGAAAATTTGTTTTTAGGTTTGGGTGAAATTGGATTAAATGATAAGATAACGGTCGTTAGATTGTTCAATTTGAACGAGTAACATTTCAAGTTTCTACACCCTAAACGTGGAAACTTTCATTTTATTAATTTTAGGGATTTATCCGAAATGCCATTTACAGCAGAACAAAAAAAAGCCGTCGTTGAAGCCTATCGTCAATCAGAAAGTGACACAGGTTCACCAGAAGTTCAAGTTGCCTTATTGACGGCTCACATTCAACATTTAGCTCCACATTTTGCAACGCACAAAAAAGATAACCATTCACGTCGTGGTTTATTACGCATGGTTAATCAACGTCGCAAATTGTTGGATTATTTGAAGAATAAAGATGGCGAACGTTACCGCACGTTAATCGGACGCTTAGGGTTGCGTAAATAAAAAAACCACTTAGAAAACGGCACATTCTGTGCCGTTTTTGCTTTAGCTAAAAACAAACTTATTTTTAAAACACCCTTCAAACAAAGGAACCCTCATAGTGAATCCTATTAGGAAAGAATTTCAGTACGGCAATCAAAAAGTTATCCTCGAAACTGGCGAAATTGCTCGCCAAGCTGACGGCGCAGTAATGATTGATATTGACGGTACGTCTATTTTAGTCACAGTGGTAGGCAAAAAATCGGCGGCGGGCGGTGACTTTTTCCCGTTAACCGTAAATTACCAAGAAAAAGCCTACGCGGCTGGCAAAATTCCAGGTGGATTTTTCAAACGTGAAGGTCGTCCGTCTGAACAAGAAACTTTAATTTCTCGCTTAATCGATCGCCCGATTCGCCCTTTATTTCCAGAAGGCTATACCAACGAAGTGCAAATTATTGCCACGGTGGTATCGTTAAATCCAGAAGTGGACACAGAAGTTGTTGCGTTATTGGGTGCATCAGCCGCTTTATCCATTTCAGGGTTGCCGTTCAATGGTCCCATCGGTGCAGCTCGAATCGGTTACAAAGACGGTCAGTATTTACTGAACGTATCGCCTGAAATTTTAAAAGAATCCGATTTAACATTAGTGGTTGCGGGTACAGCACACGCAGTTTTAATGGTGGAATCCGAAGCAAAATCATTGTCTGAAGAAATCATGCTGGGCGCGGTGTTATTTGGTCATGAACAAATGCAAACCGCGATTAACGCAATTAACGAATTTGCTGAAATGGCAGGTTGTGGAACGGTTGAATGGGTTGCACCTGAAGCGAATCATGAACTAAATCGTTTAGTTGGCGCGATTGAAGCTGACGTTAAAGCCGCTTATTTAATTCCTGAAAAATTAGTTCGCCAAGAAAAACTTAAAGAAGTTCGCACCGCGTTAATTGAAAAATTAACCGCTGATGAAGCTTATGAAGAACGTGAAATTAAAGGCGTAATCGAACAGTTAGAATATGACGTTGTTCGTGGCGCGATTTTAAATGAAGGTCAGCGTATCGATGGTCGTCCGCTCGATAAAGTGCGTAAAATCAGCATTCGCACGGGTGTTTTGCCTCGCACCCATGGTTCAGCGTTATTTACACGCGGCGAAACGCAAGCCTTAGTTGTGGCAACGTTAGGCACGGCACGCGATGCACAAATCATCGACGCATTGGCGGGCGAATACAAAGAACCGTTTATGCTGCATTACAATTTCCCTCCGTACAGTGTAGGTGAAACAGGTTTTGTTGGCTCACCAAAACGTCGTGAAATTGGTCATGGACGTTTGGCAAAACGTGGCATTTTAGCTGTATTGCCGAATATGGAAGAATTTCCATATTCGATTCGCGTGGTGTCTGAAATCACCGAATCAAATGGTTCAAGTTCAATGGCTTCGGTTTGCGGCAGCAGTTTAGCGTTGATGGATGCTGGTGTTCCGTTATCTGCGCCAGTGGCTGGCATTGCGATGGGCTTGATTAAAGAAGGCGACCGTTTCGCGGTAATTTCTGATATTTTGGGCGACGAAGATCATTTGGGCGACATGGATTTCAAAGTGGCGGGTTCTGCCGAAGGCATTACCGCGTTGCAAATGGACATTAAAATCCAAGGTATTACCGCTGAAATTATGAAAACTGCGCTTGCACAAGCGAAAGCAGGACGGTTACATATTTTAGACGAAATGAATAAAGCATTAGCGGTTTCACGTTCTGAAATGTCCGATTTCGCGCCACGCATTATCACGTTCAAAATCGATCCAAGTAAAATCCGCGAAGTGATTGGCAAAGGTGGTGCAACGATTCGTAGTATCGTTGAGCAAACTGGCGCGGCAGTTGATTTGACTGATGATGGTGTTGTAAAAGTTGCCTCGGTTGATAAAGCGGCTGGCGAAGAAGCAAAACGTTTAATCGAAGAAATTACGGCTGAAGTTGAAGTCGGAAAAATCTACGAAGGCAAAGTAATTCGCTTAATGGATTTCGGTGCATTTGTTGCAATCATGCCAGGCAAAGACGGTTTAGTTCACATTTCTCAAATCTCAGATGAACGCGTCGAAAAAGTTAGCGATCGTTTGAACGAAGGCGACGTTGTAAAAGTCAAAGTGTTAGAAATTGATAAACAAGGTCGTGTGCGTTTGAGTATCAAAGAAGCGATTAAAGACGCAGCAGAGCTACCAGCTGCTTAATTCGATTCACATAAAAAAGGGTTGCGAGCTTTTAGTTCGCAACCTTTTTTGCATTTTAAGATTGCAATTCCAAAACGTAATCTTCCAAATCATTCACATCTTTCACTGTTGTTTCTGAAATCGCGTAACGGTTCACCGTAATTCCTGCTTTTTTCACGCTATTTTCACGTTTTGAAATCAACGGATGCCATGTTGGTAATTTTTTACCGTCATTTAATAAACGATACGCACACGTTTTTGGCAACCATTGATATTGCTCGAAACCAACCGAATAAAGCTCTAAACAATCGGGTACAAGTCGCGTGCGTTCAGTGTAATTTGTACAGCGACAGGTTTTTAAATCCAACAATTTACACGCTACGCTGGTGATATATATGTCACCTGTGTCTTCGTCTTCTAATTTGTGTAAGCAACAACGTCCGCAACCATCACACAACGATTCCCATTCGGCACGACTCATTTCCGCTAATGTTTTTGTTTCCCAAAAACGATTCATTGCCACAATTCCCAAACGGGTTTGACATTATTTGGCAGCGGGGCAACGCGCCCAAGTTCAATCCATACATTTTCGGGACTATGAAAGTCAGAACCCACGGAAGCTGCCAATTCAAACTGATTCGCGTAATTTGCCAAAATTCGCATTTCATCAGGATTGTAACGCCCTGTAACGACTTCAATCGCTAAACCGCCTGCATTTTTAAACGCGCCCAGCAATTTTTTCATACGGGTCGCAGTTAATTTATAGCGCAATGGATGAGCGACAATTGGAATGCCTCCCGCATCACGAATCGCTTGAATTGCATTTTCTAACGGTGTCCATGTTGTTGAAACATAGGCTGATTTTCCATCACCCAAATAACGGTCAAACGCTTCTGAAACTGTTGAAACGTATGCTTGTGACACCAGAAAATTGGCAAAATGAACACGCGTAATCGTTTCGTTGGTAACTGTTTTTTGAACAAATTCGAGTGCGTCAGGAATGCCTTTTTTAGCGAGTTTTTGAGCAATTTTTTCGGCGCGTTCGATTCGCATAATATGAAGTTCAGCCATTAATTTTTGTAATGCGTCGTGTTGTGGATCTATATTTAAACCCACAATATGCACACCGATTTTTTCCCATTGTGCTGAAATTTCAATGCCGTTGATGAAATTAATGTTTAATTCATCGGCGCACTTTTTAGCTTCAGTAAGTCCCGCAACGGTATCGTGATCGGTAAGAGCTAACATCGAAATGGCATTTTCCGCAGCACGTTTAATCAACGCTGTCGGTGATAATGCACCATCTGACGCGGTGGAGTGGCAATGTAAATCATAAATTTGAGTCATTTGTTTTGTTCTTTAAAAAAATGGCAGACGTTAAATAACGAGCTTATAATCGCGCCATTATAAAGTTTTGTGAGATTGGAGGCGTAGATGTTTAACACCTTAATTGTGAAATGTTAATCTCAAAAAATAAGTCGTTTTAAATTTAAGTCGTAAAGGTACATCAATATGAATATGAACATGAACATTAAAAAAAATTTCTTATTTTTCATCATCAGTTTGTTGATGACCTTTTTGTCGCCGAATTATGCGACGGCTTTTACCTTTTCAGCACTTGATACACAAGGACGATTATTAAATTTTTCAGATCCTGTACTTATTGCGGGAACAGCCGTTGCAGCTGGTGCGGGGACAGCTTCAGTCGGGGCGAAATTTAAATATACCAACGTCATTACAGTTAATGGAACTCAAGTTGACGCTATTGTGAGCGTAGATAATATCGTCAATATGACAATAACGAAATTCGATGAACCAAAACCTAATCCAACACCGAAAAATCCTGCACAAAGAACATTAACTGGCACAACCGTTAATTACGTAACATCGTTTGGGGGTGTCGTACCAGAAGGTGCAATATTTGCACCGCAATTAACCGCAGTTTCACATACTGCTGATGCTCACGTTGATTTTACTATTTCATTTCAAGACACTTCAGGAAAAGCCGTTGTTTTACAAAACGTATATAACAATTCATTAGATGATGAAAATGTTGAATACAATGAATTCGGTGGCTTTGTTTCCTATGTATTCGCTAGTGATTATAAAACCAATCTTGTACAGCACATGGTCGCAGGTGCAGGTCTTAATGGAAAAATTCGTTTTTCTAATTCCAATTGTGCTGGTAACGCAGGTTTATATATTACAGATTCAAGCCGTGTTCAAACACGGTTTAATACAGTCACAAGTTTGAAATTAACATTAGGGCAATTTGCCAATGGCACAGCACCTACTGGCATAGGTAGTGCTGTTTCAACTTGTGCGAATACAGGTGTACGGTTTTACGGGGCAGTTTTTGTTAAAGATGGTTTTAAAGAATCAGGTGTTGCACCGTTTGAAACTATTGCGCCAACAGTCAATTTGCTGACCACTTCTGATACAAAACCTACTATTACAGGCTCACTTGGTGGCATTGTCACAGCAACTAGCGCGACAGGTATTCAAACGGGAAGTCCATTGGCGGTAGGGGAAACTTTTTCTGTCACCGTAAATGGCGTAGTTTATAGCAATGGCAATGCTAATTTAGTGATGACTGGTGCAAATTGGTCATTGACTATCCCAACCGTTTTACCTGTTCTAACATACGAAGTATCTGCAACTCGGACAGGCGGATTAGTTGATCAATCCAATAATGAGCTGACCATTACGCCTGTTTGTAATGTGCCACAAGTTTTAAACTTATCATTAACTGCCTGCGTATCACCATTGCCTAGCGACGTAGTGCTTTGTCATACAGGCGACATTGGCGATAGAAATGGCGATGGCGTTGAAAATTCTCTCGATAATTCGCTTAGACATTACGTTAAGGCAATTATCAATCCAACAGGAACAACGGGGCATGAAACCCATCCAAACGACGTAGAATCTACGATTGGTGCAGCAGGTAGAGAATGCCCAGATGATGTTCCTATTTGTTCATCGACTCAAATACTCGATGCAGCAACAAAAACCTGTATCACGGCTGTTCGTCCAACCGTAAATACCGCAGCGGCATCTACATTACTTGCACCTGCATTAAGTGGAACAGTTGGGACGAGTTCATCTATCACTGTTACAGTGAAAAATGCAGCGGACAGTACAACAGCAGCAAGCGGTACAGCAACCATTAGTGGTACAAGTTGGACTTATGCACCTGCAATTTTACCTATCGGCATTTATGATGTTGTTGTGACTACCAATACAGGTTTAACAGATGCCACAACGAATGAATTAACAGTGACTTTAGCGTGTTCAGCTTCACAAATTTTTAATGCCCAAGGAACTGCGTGTATTACACCTTCTGTTCCGACTATCAACAGCACAACCACGAACGATAAAATCGCCGCATCGTTAAGCGGTACACTCGGAACAAGTACATCATTAACAATTACCGTCAATGGTGTGAGTGGCGCGGCAACTGTTAATTTGAGTGCGGGAACATGGTCTTATACGCCCGCAATTTTACCTAATGGCACATACAACGTCATTGCAACGGGTAATACAGGTTTAGTGGATACCACAACCAATGAATTAGTGGTAAGCGCAACGACTGTCCCAACTGTGACTCCCATTACTTTCAATGACAAACAAATTCCAACCATAACAGGTACAACAGGCACAAGCACCGCCATTACAGTTAGTGTGAATGGTGTGAGTGGCGCGGCAACTGTAACGGGTTCAACGTGGTCGTACACATTACCAACAGCACTTGCGGCAAATACATATCCCGTCACGGCAACAGGTAATATCGCGGGTTTAATTGGTACAGGAACATTAACGGTTACTGCTACCGTTGCACCCACTGTAAATACAGCCACTTCGACAACAGCTGTTGCGCCAGCTCTTAGCGGTACAGTTGGAACAAGTACATCATTAACCGTGACGGTAAATGGTTTAAGTGGCGCGGCAACCATCAATTCAGTTGCTGGCACATGGACGTATACACCAGCAGTCATTACAACAGCGGGGACTTATAACGTTGTCGTGACAGGTGATTCTGCTCATGGCAGTTTGGTTGATACGTCATTAAATGAATTAACCGTAACGCAAGCGGCAGTTAATCCAACGGTTGACCCTAATCAAAAAGCCACAACAACTGCAACGCAGACAATTACAGGTACATTCGGAACAAGCACCACGCTTACGATTACGGCAAAAAATTCAGTAACCAACGTCATTTACCCAATCAATACCGCAACTAAAAGCGGCGTGGCAACAACTTGGTCAGTGACAACCCCAAATAAACTTCCAGCAGGAACTTATGATGTCATTGTCACTGGCGAAACAGGCTTAGTTGATGGAACATCTAACGAATTGGTTGTGTCGGAAACGGTTGTTCCGACAGTAGATGCAGTAAGTACAACAACTTCCGTGGCACCGACATTAACAGGAACTCTTGGCTCAAGTACATCGTTAATTATTACGGTTAAAAATTCAGCGGGTGCAACGATGGCAACGTCTAGCACCATAACGCCAAGTGGTACAACGTGGAGTTATACGCCTGCGATTCTCACAACAGCTGGTACTTACAACGTAACAGCAACGGGCGATTCTGCTCATGGTAATTTGGTTGATATATCGATTAACGAATTGACTGTGTCGATAGCAACCACTGTTCCGACAGTTGATGCAGGCAAAACAGCTACAGACATAACAAAACCAACACTTACTGGTAATGTTGGAACAAGTGCATCGGTAACGATTGCGATAAATGATTCCACGACGGGGGCTACTTATGCGACTAGTAGTGGTTCAATAAACTATAACGGTAATTCTTCAAACAAAACATGGTCTTTCCAGCTAAACAATCCAATTCCAGCTGGAACTTATAATGTCGTCGCAACGGGTGATACAGGTTTAGTTGATACCACGACAGAAGAATTAGTTGTGAGTGGTTCACAAACGGGCAAAGCGTGTACTGTTGTAACATATCCACTGCCTAGTCCATTACCAACAGGGAATGCTTATTTAGCACAAGATACTAGTAGCTCTAGTAGCTGTAGTGGTGGTAACAAGCAAAGTATCAAAATTTGCCGCTTTAGCAATGGAGTACAAGATACAGCAGTTGCAGTTAGGACAAAATGTCTTGCTGATGGTTCTTACACACCTAATGGCTTTGATACGATTTGGGTAAGTCAGGATTCAAATTGCCCTGCAACCGCTGTAACTTGTAAAACGAAACCAACCGTTACTGCAAAATCAATTGATGACCAAACAGTGGTGACGTTGAATGGTACGGCGGATAGTGATGCGACTTCGATGACCATTGTGATTAAAGATTCCAATGGTAATACTCAATCAATATCGGGTACGGCAACAAGTAAATCGTCAGGTTCAACAACGTGGACATTTACATCGACAACAAAGCTGCCAGTTGGTGTTTATAGCGTTACCGCGACCGATAGTTATGGTGTAGTTGATCAAACGATTAATGAATTAACCGTAACAAAATTCTGTGCATCACCCGCCACAGTCAATGCGGCTGGAACAGCGTGCGAATCGCTTCCAACGATTGACCCAAATCAAACTGCAACAGATACCGTTGCACCAACGATTACGGGTACATTTGGAACGAGTACATCGGTAACAATTACAGCGAAACATTCCACAACTAATGTCACTTATGCAATCGGTACCGCTACGAAAAGTGGCAGTGCAACAACATGGTCAGTGACGAGATCACCTGCAACGGCTATTCCTTCGGGAATGTATGATGTGATTGCAACGGGAACATCTGGCACGGGTAGTAATACTGTGACTTTGGTTGATAACACGACTGGCGAATTAAGCGTATCAGCAAAACCAACGGTGGATTATCCAAAAACGTTTACGGATAAACAAATTCCGACGCTGACTGGTACGGCTGGAACAAGCACATCATTGACGATTACGATTAAAACCCCCCCGCCGATTGTTAGCGGAACAATAACGCCAGCAGCTGATGGAAAATGGAGTTATACGCCATCGGCAGTCATTGCAGTTGCGGGTATTTATGACGTTGAAGCGAAAGGCAACACGGGGTTGGTTGATATAACAACCCAAGAATTGACTGTGACACAATCAGCAGTTAATCCAACCATAGTTTGTCCAGCGACTGTTACAGATGCAGGAATCCCAACTATTACTGGTACATTCGGAACGGGTAGTCCGTTGACGATTACGGTAAAAGATTCAAGTGGCGTACAAAAAGCAACGGGAACAAAGACGAATAGTGGAACGACAACGACAACCGCATGGTCATTTGATTCGGTAGTTTTGCCAATTGCAGGAACTTACACAGCAACTGCAACAGGCGTTCCAACTACATTAACGGCAAGTTGTACATTCCCTGTCACACAAACGCCGATTGCACCGACTGTGTTGGCAGCAACAACGACTGATTTAGCTCCTGCACATTTGAGTGGTACATTGGGAACGAGTACGTCAATAACAGGCGTTACGATTGGAAGTACAGGTATTTCATGTCCAGTTGTAATTGATTTAGCGGCAAAAACATGGACGTGTACCACGAGTGCAGCGATTGCTACGGCGGGAAATTATACCGTGACGGCAACAGGAGTTTCTGGTTCTGGAACGGGAACATTAACCGTGACAGCAAGTGCCGTTCCGACAGTTAATACGAAAACAACGCTGGATAAAATTGCACCTGCTTTGTCTGGTAATGCTGGAGCGAGTACGTCATTGACGATTACGATTAAAAGCACTCCAGAAGTGACGGGAGCTGCGACTATTACTGGTAGTACATGGACATTTACACCTTCAACACCGATTGCCGCTGGCACTTATGATGTTGTGGCGTTAGGTAACTCTGGTTTAGTTGATGCGACTCCAAATGAATTGACTGTTACAACGTGTACGATTCCTGAAGTATATAACGCAGCAGGTGATGCGTGTATTACACCTGTACCAACGGTTATGTCGCTAAACACAAATAGCAGTACGCCTATAATTACAGGAACGGTTGGGGTTGTTGCGCTTGGAGCAACTGAAAGTTTTTCAGTTCTTGTGAACAATAAAACTTACACAAAAAGCGCAGTGGCAACAAATCCTCTCGTGGTTAATGCGCTTAATTGGACACTTACCATTCCTGCGACAGATGTAATTCCAGCGGGAACGCATGAAGTTGAAGCCACAAGAAATACATCAAAAGATATTACACACAATGAATTGGTTGTGAATTTAGTGTGTACCACACCAGAAATAATTAATTCAGCACATACTGCGTGTATCACACCAGCTGTTCCAACCGTAAATATCGCAACGACAACGGATAAAATTGCCGCTGCATTAAGTGGTAACGTTGGCACAAGTACGTCACTAGTCATTAACGTAAATGATGCAACGGGAGCAACTCAAGCAACAGGTAATGCGATTATTACGGGAACAACATGGACATTTGCGCCTTCTGTTTTACCCGCAGGTATTTATAACGTTGTGGCAACAGGTGATACGGGGTTAATAGATGCAACAACAAGTGAATTAAAAGTAACTGCAACGTGTTCATTACCGAAGGTGGCTAACGCAGCTGGAACAGTGTGTGTTTATCCAACGCCAACGGTAAACCCTATTGCGACATTAACCAAAGCGCAGCAACCGATAACATTATCAGGAAGCATAGGTGGTACTACGTTAGGAGGTAGCGAATCCTTTACGGTAACTGTCGGCGGTGTCACCTATACACAAAGTACCATTGTTGTTTCAGGCACAACATGGTCATTACAGCTTCCAATTTTAAATGCGGGAACTTATGACGTTGATGTATCGAGAAGTGGTGTATTAGATGAAACGAGTAAAGAACTTGTTATTACGGATAAAATTGATATTTGTAATGGTGGCACAGATCAATCTATTGAACGCAGTGCCTGGGTAGATTGGCAGCACGATGAAAATTATTATTTAGGTAAATGTCATGCGCCAGTTTGTCATGATCCCAAAATTCCTGCAGATGCTGCTGATTGCACGGCACCGTTACCAAAAAATCCAGTTCAGGCTTGTCAGGATTCGCTCAATCCTGCTAACGATCCATTATGTCCTCGGATCCCTGACGCATTGGTTGAAGAAGCTGTCACGCTTCCACTGCCTCCTGAAGTCACCTATTGTTACGATGATACTGGCGCAGTAACAGGTGTTAAAAGCGATGCGTCAGTAACAACGAGCGTGACAATTAAACGGGCAAGAATTGCAAATGCCTCCACACAAGATGGAACGTTTGATAATTCCACATTAGTAAATACGGTTGTGAAATACGGTACGAAACAACAAGGAGCATTGGTTATCGAACCTTATACCGATTCAAATGGCGCCCCCATCACACCTGTTATTACGAAAGGCAAAGTAGTTGGTGCAAAAATTACGGGGGCAGTAATTGCAGGAGCTTATATCGATATTCCAAATGATTATATTGATGATAAAACCCAAAACACAAAACTAAGTTGTTTGGAGGCTAATGGGTCGCTTAAATTAAGTTGCTTCATTAAAGTGACTGGCGGAATAACGAATCCAACCTCAATAAAAGAGGGTTCAGCAACTCCTGTACCCGCAACCATTACTAACGGAATGATTACCTCTGGTACAGACAGTGATGGTAATCCTGTGCGGGGTAGCGTCACCAGTGGACAGTTCGATAAACCGATTACCAATTCAGATACCACAATTACTCAAGGTCGGAGAGTTAAAGGGCAATTAATGAATGCGATTATTGAAAATGCGACGACCACAACTGTTTCTGGAGTCACCGTTGTAAGTGCCGGGAACGTTATTAGTGGCGAAATGGATCCTGAAACAACGGCGACGACATTTGGTACCGTGACTAACGCAACTATTAGCGGTGTAAAAATTTCCAGTACAAATCACTGTTTCTCAAGTGGTACAGTCGGTTCGCGCGGACAGTTGAATTGGAAAGAGGTGGTTAAATAGTGATTTTGCAACGCGGTTTTACGCTGATTGAAGTGTTAATTTCGATGGTGATTTTGGCGATTGGATTGTTAGGATTAGCAGGAATACAGGCAATTTCATTGCGTGATAATCAAGATGCCTATTATTACCAGCAAGCGACGTTGCTTGCTTATGAAATGCAGGATAGGATTCGGGGGAATAATGTTGCCAATTGGGCTGCTGTGACAATTGGCACGGGTGATTGTACAAAAGTCACACCTTGTGACGGACAAACAATGGCAAATAATGATTATGGTTATTGGAAGCGAAGTGCCGAAGCTATTTTTTCAAAACCTAAAACGGGCGCAACGGTTGAAATTAGTCACACAGCTCAAGCTAATACACCATGTGCAATTATTACGGGAACTGCATTATGTTTAATTACTCGTTGGGGGCGAACAAATAGCAAAAATGTGGGAGCTTTATCAAAAGATTCCACGCTTTATTTGAAGGTCACACCATGATTAAAAAACAGCGGGGGGTAACGCTGATTGAATTAATGGTTAGCATGATGCTTGGTTTGGCTTTGGTTGCAGGTATTAGTCAGCTATTTATTCAATCGCAAAAAAGTTTCACTATGCAACGAAATTTAAGTGATATGACAGACGATGGTACGTTTGTTTTGGAGGATTTAGCGAAGGGGCTTTTGGTGGCTGGGTATTCAGAATCAGGAGCAAACTTTAGTTGCTCTAAAACAATCGTTACAAAAACCCCGATTTCAGGTTTACCAACATCCACAACTACAAAAACGTGCAGCGACAAGAATGATAGTCCTAGAACACCACTAACTGAAATTACAGAAACTCAACCAAACGTTTTAAGTTCTGGGTTAGATTTAAATTGCCCAACAGTAACGACAAATGCTACAAATGCTACAAATGCTATTGAAAGTACCAAAACAGAAATAAGCACTACAACGTGCGAAATTATTAAAGGAGCAGACAATGCTCTTGTTTATCGTTTCGTGTTAGATTCAACGAAAAGTCAGAAAAATAATTCAATTTGTATTGTTGATTCATACTCTGCGTATGATGTCGTTCCTGTTTATATCACTTACAAAAGCAGTGACCATTCAATGTCTTGCACGTCTAAGTCAACATCTCAACCAATGATTTCAGAAGTTGAAAAATTAGTTTTCAAATATGGCATTCACGATAAAACAGCGAACACGTTTTATTATGCAAAAGCCGCTGATGTATCGGATTGGACAAAAGTATTTGCGGTTAAAGTTTTTCTTGTTATGCGAAGTGCGGATAAAAATTTAACACGTTTTAAAACAGGGTGGTCGATAGAAGGTGGCACAACGGAATATCCTGCAATAGATGAAAAACGACTTTATAAAGTTTTTTCAAAAACGATTTATTTACGTGCTGCTGACCATTGAGAAAACATAATGAAATTCTCTAGATCAAAACAACAACGTGGCGCGATATTAGCGTTTAGTTTGGTGATGCTGTTATTACTGACATTGGCAGGAACACGCATGATTCAGCAAAATAAACAGCAATTACAAATGGCGGGAAACGTTAGACTTTTAACACAAGCATTTGCAGACACCGAAGCTGTATTGGCAAATGCTAAAAATACTATTAATACTTATTCAAGTCATGACAACTACTTATCAGATGATTATTTTCCTATAGATTCAAAACTTTCAATTTACAACAATGCCCATCAATGCACACCAACTGCATCTTATAAACAACAAATAGATTTAGCGGGTGTTATTGATGGCGGTATCATTTCATCAGTTGCGTGTCTTTCACCTTATCAGCAATGTACTTCTTACGATAAAACAACCGCGACATTAACGTGTCATCCTAAAAGCGGTGATGTAAATTGCACTGGTAAAACGATTGAAGAAGTAGCGGCTCTTTTTTCCGATACCGCTAATTATTGTTATCAACCTTATGATCCGTTATGTGCGAATCCAGATGCAAGCAATAGCAATCCAAATTTAAGATGCAGAAGTGAGCCACCAACTACTTTACCTGAACCAGCCTGTCCAAAAGAAGTTTATAAAATTGATGTGATTTCAACGAGTGTAAATGGCACAACACGCGAAATTATCAGCGATCACGTTGTTGGCTGTGGAACTTGATAGAATTATTAGGATAGTCAACTTCATGAATATAAACAAAGGCTTTACGTTAATTGAATTACTTATCGTTGTTGCAATTATTTCGATGACGATGGCGATTGGTTTGCCAAGTTTTCAATCAATTATTGCAAGCACTCGATTAACTTCAGCAGCAAATGCAATGGTGAGCGCGTTGCAACTTGCACGATTTGAAGCAATAAAACAGCATAAATCGGTTGCTGTATTTAAAAAAACGACATGGGAAAAAGGTTGGGATGTTTTTGTAGATACTAATGACAATAATGTTCAAAATCTCCCAGCAGAACCTACTTTTGCTACTTTTGATGCACTCAGCGCAACTATCACAGCACCTTATGGAACAGGAAAAGGAACATATCAAAATTTTGTTAGTTATGATGCAAGTGGTCGCGCCAAAGGTGGGCATTTTATTTTTTGTTCGTCTTCAGATTTTCGATCTGTGGTTATATCTGCAACAGGTCGTGTTCGTGTTGAAACAGCAAGTAATTCAACAACTACTTATGCCACAAGTGGGTGCTAATAAATATCTATTTTTATCCAGTTTGCGCCGTTTGTTTATCGTCGCGTAAAATGTTTCAAATTCCTCCTTCCTAAAAACTTCAAAAACATAAATGACAAAATTTATTTTTATTACTGGCGGCGTAGTTTCGTCGTTAGGCAAAGGTATTGCGGCATCGTCGCTTGCAGCGATTTTAGAAGCTCGCGATTTGAAAGTCACCATGACCAAACTCGATCCTTATATCAATCTCGATCCAGGCACGATGAGTCCATTTCAACACGGTGAAGTTTTTGTGACCGAAGACGGCGCAGAAACGGATTTAGATTTGGGACATTACGAACGTTTTTTAAAAACCACCATGTCGAAAAAGAACAATTTCACGACAGGGCAGGTTTATGATTCAGTTTTAAGAAATGAACGTCGAGGCGATTATTTAGGCGGTACAGTACAAGTCATTCCGCACATTACCGACGAAATTAAACGCCGTATCTATGCCAGTGCTGAAGGCGTTGACGTTGCATTGATTGAAGTCGGTGGAACGGTTGGCGATATTGAATCGCTGCCATTTTTAGAAGCAATTCGCCAAATGCGCTTTGAACTCGGTAGCGAACGTTCATTATTCGTGCATTTAACGCTAGTTCCTTACATTCGTAGTGCAGGCGAAATCAAAACCAAACCAACGCAACATTCCGTCAAAGAATTACGCACCATTGGGATTCAACCTGATGTGTTGATTTGCCGTTCAGAACTTGCGATTCCCGTCAGCGAACGCCGCAAAATTGCGTCTTTTACCAATGTTGAAGAACACGCGGTAATTTCTTTAATCGACGCAGACACAATTTACCGAATTCCGTTGATGTTACACGAGCAAGGTTTGGACGAAATCGTTGTTCGCCGTTTGCGTTTAGATGTTCCGCCAGCCGACTTGCACGAATGGCAAACGGTTTTAGAAGCTATCGCCGCATCCGAACAAGAAGTAAATATCGCTATTGTTGGCAAATACGTCGAACACACGGACGCTTACAAATCGATTAACGAAGCCTTGACCCATGCAGGAATTCGCAACCGTTTAAAAGTTAAAATAACTTATATCGATTCTGAAATCATTCAAGAAGAAGGCACGGCACGCTTAAAAAATGTCGATGCAATTCTTGTCCCTGGTGGTTTTGGTGAACGTGGCGTTGAAGGCAAAATTGCAACGGTGCGTTATGCGCGTGAAAACAAAATCCCGTATTTAGGCATTTGTTTAGGGATGCAAACAGCAGTGATTGAATTTGCCCGAAATGTGGCGAATTTAGAAGGCGCACACAGCACCGAATTTTTGCCGAATTCGCCGCACCCTGTGATTGGTTTGATTACCGAATGGATGGGTGATTGTGGCAACGTGCAAACGCGCGACGAAAATTCAGATTTAGGTGGCACAATGCGTTTGGGTAGCCAACAATGCAGATTATTACAAGATACGCTCGCATTTTCGGTTTATCAAAAAGACGTAATTACCGAACGTCATCGTCATCGTTATGAATTCAACAATCAATATATCGAACGATTAGAAGCAGGTGGAATGCGTTTTTCGGGTAAATCTATTGATGGGCGTTTGGTTGAAGTCGTTGAAATTCCAGACCATCCGTGGTTTATTGCGTGTCAATTCCATCCCGAATTTACTTCTACGCCACGCCGTGGACATCCATTATTTAGTGGTTTTGTGCAAGCGGCATTTGAGAATAGAAGATGAAAGAAGTCGCTTCGTTACAGTATGGCGTAATTTTCAAAAAAGCTTTTTCACAACGCGATGTTTTCAATGCCTTTGTGAAAGATATTTTAGGCATTGAGTTTAGTTGTGACAAAGTTGAAACCGAAAAATCATTCACCCAAAAAATTGGCAATGTTAAAGTCGAATTTGATTTGTATGCTGAGGATTTGAAAAATCGGGTTATCGTCGAAATTCAACATCAAAATGGCAGCGATTATTACGACCGTTTTCTGCATTATCACTGCGTGGCATTACTTGAACAGGCAGCAAATTACCGTAATTACAAACCCGATTTAACGGTTTATACGATTGTCGTTTTAACATCAGCAGACAAACACAAAACCGATGTTGCTGTGATTGATTTCGATCCGAAAGACCGTTATGGCAATTCGCTCGGTGAAATCAAACATAAAGTGATTTATCTCGCGGTGAAATATGTTGATGAAAATACGCCCGAAGTGTATCGAGATTGGTTGAGTGCAATTAACGAAAGTTTGAGTGAAAAAATCGACGAAACTCATTATCAGCGTCCTGAACTTCAAACGGTGATTGATTCGATTGCTAAAAATTTGGTTTCACCTGAAGAAAAGTATTGGATGATTGAAGAATACAATTTTGAAGAAGCTAAGAAAAAGCAATTTGAAGAAGGCATTGAGCAAGGAATTCGGCAAGGCATTCAGCAAGGCGTTCAACATGGTATTGAAGAAGGTCAGCGCAAAGCAAAACAAGCGATTGCGAAAGGAATGTTGTCTGAAGGTTTGAGCATTGAAATTATTGAAAAACTAACCGCATTAAGTCACGACGAAATCCAAAGTTTGATTTAAAAATACAAAGAGAAAATCCATGAAATTATGTAATTTTGAAGTCGGTTTAGAACATCGCTTTTTTTTAATCGCGGGAACCTGCGTGATTGAAAGTGAACAAATGGCGTTAGATACAGCGGGGTATTTGAAAGAACTCACCGACCGTTTAAACATTCCGTTTATTTACAAATCATCTTTCGATAAAGCCAATCGTTCGTCACACGAAAGTTTTCGTGGTTTAGGCGTTGAAAAAGGTTTAGAAATTCTCGAAAAAGTGAAAAAACAAATCGGTGTACCTGTTTTGACCGATGTTCATGAAGATACACCGCTTGCTGAAGTGGCTTCTGTTGTTGACGTGATGCAAACGCCAGCTTTTTTGTGTCGGCAAACCAATTTTATTCAAGCGGTTGCCGCGCAAAATATCCCTGTGAATATCAAAAAAGGGCAGTTTCTCGCGCCGTGGGATATGGTGAATGTGGTCAACAAAGCCAAAGCAACAGGCAACGAGCAAATTATGGTTTGCGAACGTGGCGCATCGTTTGGTTATAACAATTTGGTGTCTGATATGCGTTCGTTAGCTGTAATGCGCGAAACAGGGTGTCCCGTGGTTTTTGATGCCACGCATTCGGTGCAATTACCTGGTGGACAAGGCACTTCTTCAGGCGGTCAACGTGAATTTGTGCCTGTTTTAGCGCGTGCAGCGGTTGCTGTTGGCATTGCAGGTTTATTTATGGAAACGCACCCGAATCCTGCCGAAGCGTTAAGCGATGGCGCGAATTCATGGAAATTAAGCGAAATGGAAGGATTATTAGAAACGTTGTTGGCATTAGATGACGTGGTGAAAAAATCGGGTTTTGTTTTGTAAAAAATCAACATTAAAAAAGGCGGCGTTGTATGACACAACGCCGCCTTTTTATTGCGTAAAACTTAACTGTAAACAGGAAATTTTTTACATAAAACCGATACTTTTTCGCGCACCGCTGCAATCACGCTTTCATCTTCCATATTTTCCATTACGTCACACATCATTTCAGCAATTTCAATCATTTCAGCTTCTTTGAAACCGCGTGTTGTCGGTGCTGGCGTGCCAACACGAATGCCGCTGGTCACAAATGGCGATTGCGGATCGTTCGGCACAGCGTTTTTATTCACGGTGATATGCGCTTTACCCAACGCAGCATCTGCCGCTTTGCCTGTAATACCTTTCGCAATTAACGACACCAACATTAAATGATCGTCCGTGCCACCTGAAACCACGTCAAAACCACGCGCCATAAACACGTTCGCCATTGCGCGGGCATTGTCGATAACTTGTTGCTGATAAATTTTGAATTCGGGTTCCATCGCTTCTTTGAACGCCACCGCTTTTGCCGCGATAACGTGCATCAGTGGACCACCTTGAATGCCAGGGAAAATGTTGGAATCAAATTTCTTTTCGAGTTCGGGATTGCTTTTGCACAAAATAATTCCACCACGCGGCCCGCGCAACGATTTGTGTGTGGTGCTTGTCACCACGTCGGCAATCGGCACAGGATTTGGATATAAGCCCGCCGCCACCAAACCCGCAACATGTGCCATATCCACAAACAAATACGCACCCACTTTGTCCGCAATATCGCGGAAACGTTGCCAATCCCAAATGCGCGAATACGCCGAAAATCCCGCAATAATCATTTTCGGTTTATGTTCTAACGCTAAAGCTTCGACTTGGTCATAATCGATTTCGCCCGTCGTCGCATTCAAACCGTATTGAATAGCGTTGTAAATTTTGCCTGAAAAATTCGGTTTCGCGCCATGCGTTAAATGTCCGCCGTCCGCCAAACTCAAACCCAAAATAGTGTCGTGCGGTTGCAATAACGCCATGAAAACCGCCATGTTCGCTTGTGAACCCGAATGCGGTTGCACGTTTGCATAATCCGCACCGAATAAGGCTTTGGCGCGGTCGATGGCTAATTGTTCCACTTTATCGACGAATTCACAGCCGCCGTAATAACGTTTGCCTGGATAACCTTCGGCGTATTTGTTGGTAAGTTGTGAACCTTGCGCTTCCAAAACACGCGGGCTGGCGTAGTTTTCAGACGCAATCAATTCAATGTGATCTTCTTGGCGTTGATGTTCATCTTGAATCGCTTGGTGTAATTCGTTGTCGAAATCCGCAATCGTCATCGATTTTTTAAACATGATTTATCCTTTTTTATAAAAATTTAAGTTTGAATTTGGAGATGGTGCATAGTGTAGTCAGTTCACGCGAAAACTTAAACATTTGCACACGTCTAAAAAATTAGAAATCACTTTCATATTTGTTCTTTTGTCACATTTTGAGGTAGCTTAATGACTCATTTAAATTATCTGGAATCGTCAGATGAACATCGTAGGTATTCTAATCAACACTCTTCCCACTTACACAAAACGTGTTATCACAAATCTTAAAAAACTCGATATTGAAATTCACGGTGTGAACGAAAAAAGCCAAATCGTTATCACCTTGGAACAAGAAACAGATGAAATGTTGACGGAACAACTAACCAAGGTTCAACAAATTCAAGGTGTCCTTACTGCAGCAATGGTTTATCACCACATTGACGAGTAGAATCGACGAGTCGTTTAAAACTAATTAGAGGAGCGAAAAATGACAGTAACACGAAGAGAATTTATTAAATTAAATGCGATTGCTGCAACGGCAGCAGTGGCTGGCTTAAATATGCCCAATCTCGCGCTGGCAAATGAACAAAATGAAAGTGATGAGGTGCGCTGGGATAAAGCACCATGTCGATTTTGCGGCACAGGTTGTGGCGTTTTAGTTGGCACACAACATGGGCGTGTGGTTGCCACGCAAGGTGATCCAGAAGCCGAAGTGAATCGCGGTTTGAATTGTGTGAAAGGCTATTTTCTTTCCAAAATCATGTACGGACACGACCGTTTAACCAAACCGATGTTGCGTATGAAAAACGGGCAATACGACAAAAACGGTGAATTTACGCCAATTAGTTGGGAACAAGCATTTATCGTAATGTCTGAAAAATGGAAACACGCGCTCAACACAAAAGGCGCAACGTCCGTGGGAATGTTTAGTTCTGGGCAAGCCACAATTTGGGAAGGTTATGCCGCCTCGAAATTGATGAAAGCGGGTTTTCGTACCAATAATTTAGACCCGAATGCGCGACATTGTATGGCTTCGGCAGTTACGGGAATGATGCGGACGTTTGGCATTGACGAACCGATGGGCTGTTACGATGATTTTGAACACACCGATGCGTTTGTTTTGTGGGGTTCAAATATGGCGGAAATGCACCCAATTTTGTGGTCACGGATTACCGAACGCCGTTTGAGCAATGAAAATGTAAAAGTTGCTGTGTTATCGACTTATGAAAATCGGTGTTTTGATTTAGCAGACGAAAAACTCATTTTTAAACCACAAAGTGATTTAGCGATTTTAAATTACATTGCGAATTATATTATTCAAAGTGGCAACGTAAATCAGGATTTCATTTCAAAACACGTTAATTTTCAACAAGGAAATACTGATATTGGTTACGGTTTGCGTCCGACGCATCCTCTCGAACAAGCCGCTAAAAATGCGGATAAAGCGAATGATGCCACACCAATTGATTTTGAAACTTACAAAAAATTTGTTGCCGAATATACGGTCGAAAAAGCGCACGAAATTTCAGGTGTTCCCGTTGAAGAATTAAAAACGCTTGCTGCGTTGTACGCTGACCCAAAACGTAAAATCGTTTCGCTTTGGACGATGGGTTTTAATCAGCACACGCGCGGCACTTGGGCGAATAATCTGATTTACAACATTCATTTGTTGACGGGCAAAATTTCAGAACCTGGAAATAGTCCGTTTTCATTAACTGGTCAACCGTCGGCGTGTGGTACGGCGCGAGAAGTTGGCGTATTTTCACACCGTTTGCCAGCCGATATGGTGGTTACGAATAAAGCACATCGTGATATTGCTGAAAAAATTTGGCAACTTCCCGAAGGTACGATTCCCGACAAAAACGGTTATCACGCAGTTCAACAAAATCGAATGCTTAAAGACGGCAAACTGAATGTGTATTGGGTGATGTGTAACAACAATATGCAGGCGGCGGCGAATCTCAACGAAGAAACTTTGCCTGGTTATCGCAATCCTGAAAATTTCATTATCGTTTCTGATCCATATCCAACTGTCACAGCAATGGCGGCGGACTTAATTTTACCAACTGCCATGTGGGTTGAAAAAGAAGGGGCTTATGGCAACGCCGAACGTCGGACGCAATTTTGGCGACAACAAGTTAAACCACCCGCAGGCGCAAAATCAGATTTGTGGCAAATAGTGGAATTTTCCAAACATTTCAAAATTAGCGAAGTGTGGACAGAAGAGTTAATTGCCAAAAAGCCTGAATACCGTAACAAAACGTTGTACGACGTGTTATTTGCAAATGGTGAAGTGAATAAATTCCCATTAAGTGAAACCGCACAAGGTTTTGATAATGATGACGCGCACGATTTTGGTTTTTATATTCAAAAAGGTTTGTTTGAAGAATACGCCCGTTTTGGTCGTGGACACGGACACGATTTAGCTCCGTTCGATATGTACCATCAAACACGCGGAATGCGTTGGCCTGTGGTGGATGGTAAAGAAACGTTATGGCGTTTCCGCGAAGGTTCAGACCCGTATGTAAAAATGTCAGACAGTTCAGACCCGAATGATTTACACGCCGCATCGACACATCCAAATTTAACCGTTGCGAAAGGCGACGTGAGTTTTTACGGCAAACCCGATGGCAAAGCCGTGATTTTTGCCTTGCCGTATGAAGCTCCGCCCGAAGTTCCTGATAAAGAATTTGATTTGTGGCTCACGACAGGGCGCGTTTTAGAGCATTGGCATTCTGGTTCGATGACGCAACGTGTGCCTGAATTGTATAAAGCTTTTCCTGACGCGCTGGTTTTCATGCACCCCGATGATGCCAAAGCACGCGGTTTGCGTCGTGGTATGACAGCTGCGATTAGTTCACGTCGTGGCAAAATTCTCGCGCAAGTTGAAACTCGTGGGCGAAATCGTCCGCCGATTGGGTTAATTTTCATCCCTTGGTTTGATTCAAAACGGCTGGTGAATAAATTGACGTTAGACGCGACGTGTCCGATTTCAAAAGAAACTGATTACAAAAAATGTGCTGTTAAAATCGAGCGAGCTTAGGAGAATTTTATGAAAAAAAGTTTGCTTGTTTTGCTGACAGGCGCGTTATTGTTTAATTTTGCGACCAGTTACGCCGACGATTTAGAAGTAAAACGCACCTTAAATGGCGCGTCAATTTTAGAAAAGATGTCGCCACAACCTGAAATTAAAAAGTGGCACGATACCGAACCACAACCGCGTAATTATCCAGAGCAACCGCCGATTATTCCGCACAGCACAAAAGGCTATGTGATTAACCAAAAGTCTAACAAATGCCTGACGTGCCACAGTTCGGAAGATTCTAAAACAAGCGGCGCAACGCCTGTCGGTAAATCGCATTACAAAGACCGAGACGGTTCGCCAACATCGAAAATTTCAGCACGTCGTTATTTCTGCGTGCAATGCCACGTTTCACAAGTCGATGCGAAACCGTTTATGGAAAATGATTTCAAAGGGGAGGAGTAAGTCATGACGATTTTTAAAAATTTATGGGATTGGCTGAAAAAACCTTCGGCTCGTTGGGCGGCTGGAACGATTTTAATCGTTGGTTTTATTAGTGGCGTGATTTTTTGGGGTGGATTTAATACCGCGCTAGAAGCGACTAACAAAGAATCGTTTTGTATTTCGTGCCACGAGATGCAGGAAAATGTTTATAAAGAATATCAAAACACGATTCATTACAGCAACCGAAGCGGCGTGCGTGCGACGTGTCCAGATTGTCACGTTCCGAAAGATTGGACGCACAAAATGATTCGCAAAGTGCAAGCGAGTAACGAGATTTTTCATAAAATTTTAGGCACGATTGATACGCCTGAAAAGTTTGAAGCGAAGCGTTTGGAATTAGCGCATCACGTTTGGGACAAAATGAAAGAAACCGATTCGCGGGAATGTCGGAATTGTCACGATGAAGACGCGATGGACTTTTTAGAACAGCGTCGTCGTTCAGTCAAACAGCACATCAAAGGATTTGACGAAAACAAAACCTGTATTGATTGCCATAAAGGCATCGCGCATTCGTTGCCAACGATGTACGAAGACGATCCAGAAGCTGCGTTGTTGGATAAACGCGAAAAATAAGGGGTAAATTTGAGCGATAACATCTGATGAAAAAGATGTTGTCGCGGCTGCAAATAAATAGTTACACAATTTATTTGTGGTATTCACATTGAATCTGTATCAGAATTCCGCCTGTAAAAAGTGACATGATTCATTTATGAATCAGAAGCTCGCTGATTATTTAAAAAACCAACTATTTTTACTGGAGTTAATACGATGACAATTGCATGGGATAACCGTTTTAGTGTGGATCACAGCACTATTGATGCTGAACACAAAACACTTTTGATTATTATCAATTCGATTGAAATGGCATTACGTCACCCTGATGACAAAGAAACATTGTTATATTTTGTTAATTTATTGTATGAAATGGCGATTGATCATTTCCGTTATGAAGAAGAGTTGCAGACCAAACACGCTTATCCACACATAGATTCAAATTCTGAAGGTCATAAACATTTGATAATTGAGTTGAATCGAATTATTGACGAAATTCGCATAATTGCAAAAAAACCTATTATCGATACTGACGATGTCTTGCAGTTACGCAAGTACGTGAGTTTCCTTGCAAATGGTTGGTTATTAGCTCACGTTATTCAAGAAGACTTGAAAATGAAGGGATTCATCGCGGGTAAGTATTAAAAAATTTCGCTTGGATGATGAGATTGGAAATAATTTGAGATGACAATTGCATGGGATAATCGTTTTAACATTGGTCACAGCACCATTGATGCAGAACACAAAGGACTTTTGATTATTATTAATTCCATTGAATTGGCATTGAAACACCCTAACGACAAAGAAACATTGTTGTATTCCATCAATTTATTGTATGAAATGGCGATGGATCATTTTCGTTACGAAGAAGCGTTGCTCGCTAAATATACCTATCAAGATATGGAGCAAAATTCCGATGGGCATAAAAATTTGGTTATTGAGTTGCATCAAGCTATCGATGAAATTCGTACAATGATAAAGAAGACCGCTATAAATACTGATGACAGGCTTAGATTACGCGAATACGTGAGTTCTCTCGCAAATGGTTGGTTGCTTCATCTTATTCAGGAAGACTTAAAAATGAAGGATTTCATTGTGGGTAAGTATTAAAACTCACGGCTTGCCTCTTAAAAAGTCGAACATCTCGTTAAGGGTGAAAATATCACTAATGCGCATACATCTGAAATTTATGATTTTAATTACAATAGCGTAGCAGTTTATGCTGGATTTCAGATAGGTTTTTAGTGTGGCAAAAAAGAGGAATATCCTGTGTCTGTTTTTTATACTGATTGAATTACAGTTATTTTCAAATCCTGTTTTTGCTACCGACAGGCTGTTGGATGTCGGTAGGTTTAACCAATCATTTATTTCATTAACCGATTACGTTGGCGTTTGGGAAGATGTTTCCCGGGTGCGATTAAAAGTGTGGGGGAATTCCATAACAGTTATGCCGCGACTGAACTACTCCAGTATTCTTGCCAATCATCATTGGCTCTAACAACGATAGGTGTCAAGCCAATTGTCGCTTTTTAAATTAAAAATTAGACAGATTTTCTATCGGTTGATTTGTCAGGATTTAAGCTGACTGCTGGAATCCAATCCCAATTTCGAGTATCGCCACTCCAACGAGCAGGATTTTCC